>JADFPB010000206.1 GCA_022562515.1 Chloroflexota bacterium
CGAACAGCAATGCAGGCCCCCCCGCCCGCACCTGCCGCGTCGCTATCTCGGTGATCTCCAGCTCGGCATCGACCGGAGCGGAGATGCGAACGAGATCGCCCTCCCGCTCGAGATCGTTGAGAAAACTCTGGAGGTCCGAGTAAGCCACTCAGTCCTCCTCCGGCCCGGCCCAGCGCTTCAGGAAAGACGCCTCAACGCCCAGCCGGTCAAGCACACGCGCCGCAATCGAATCGACGATGTCCTGCACCGTCTCAGGCCGATGATAGAACCCCGGCGCGGGCGGGAGGATTTCTGCGCCCGCCTCGGTAAGAGAGACCATGTTGCGCAGGTGAATAAGGCTGAGCGGCATCTCACGCGGCACCAGAATCAAACGCCGCCGTTCTTTCAGTGTCACATCCGCCGCCCGCTCGAGGAGATTCGAACCCGAGCCCGCAGCTATCCGCCCCAGCGTCCCGACCGAGCACGGCACGACCACCATGCCGTCGGTGTGAAACGATCCGCTGGCAATCGCGGCCGCGTAGTCATCGATTGCACACACCGTCAGCGTGCCCGGCCCGCTCACGCCGGCGAACCCCAGGAGCTCCTCGCGGTCGTGAATCGGCTCGCCGTAAAGCTTCAGATCAATCTCAAGGTCCATCACCCGCCGGCCCGCGTCCGAGATGACCGCATGAACATCATGCCCCGCTTCGATCAGTCCCTGCAGCACACGAACCGTATACGGCGCTCCGCTGGCCCCCGCCACCCCGAGTACATAAACACCCATAGCTAATCCACCACCGTGCCAACCGCCGCAAACGTCCCGAATACGATCGCAATGATCCCGTTCATCGTGAAAAACGCCGCCCCCAGCCGCGAAAGGTCGCGCGGTGAGATAAGGCTATGCTCGTACGCCAGCAACACCCCCGCCGCCGCTACTCCCACGTAGTAGACGAACGAGACCTCCAGCAGCACGCCTGCAGCGATCAGGGCGGCAATGGTCACCGCATGAAATACCCGAGCCGAATACAGCGCCCCGGCTATGCCGAAACGGGCGGGAATCGAATGAATCCCCTGCTCGCGGTCGATATCGATATCGGCCGTCGCATAGATAACGTCGAAACCGGCCACCCAGAACATCCCGCCGACGCCCATCAACACCGCGCCAGCGTCCAGACCCCCGGTCAGGGCAATCCACACCGCCGGCGGAACGATCAGATAGACGGTCCCAAGCGCGAAATGCGACAGCCAGGTGAAGCGCTTGGCATATGGATACCCGATCAACACGATCAGCACCAGCGGCGACAGGTACCAGGCCAGCTCGTCCAGCTGCGACACCGAAATGCCGAGAAGCACCACCGACGCTGCCATCCACGCCAGCACATGCCGGGACCGCAATCGCCCCGACGGAAGGCCGCGGCTCGCCGTGCGCGGGTTGCGCGCGTCGATCTCCGCGTCGATCAGCCGGTTGGCCGCCATTCCTAGCGTCCGGGCGCTGACCATCGCAACTATGATCCAGACGAACTCCACGCGGTCCGGCCAGCCCCCGAAGGCGAGGAATGACGCCGCAACCGCGAACGGGAGGGCGAACACCGAGTGCTGGACCTTGATCTCCTCGAGAAACAGCAGCATTCTGGCGCCAGACCCGGCACCAGAAATGCTCGTCGCCTTGCTGCCCGCCAAGACTACCTCCCCGGCCTGCTGGCAGGTTCGATCCGCAGGCCGTCGATCAGCACCGCACGCAGAGTATCCAACGACTCCACAGGAGGCCGGCCGCCGTCATACAGCCAGCGGATCACCACTTCATTAATGGCGCCCAGCCACGCACGCGCTGCCGTCTCCGTATCGACCGGACGTATCTCCCCGGCCGCGACAGCCGCATCAAGATGATTTTTGATCAACCCGGCAAACTGGCCGAATATCTCAACCCGCTTCTGCTCAAACGGATTGCCAATGCTGTAGCCCTGGACCACCAGCAGGCGCGCCAGCCGGCGCTTGCGGCCGAGCGCCGTCAGCACCGCCACCAGCGCTGCGTCCGCACGCGCAATGGGGCTGGCCTCGCCCGTAGCGCTCTTCTCGACCTTCGCGACGAGCCGGGCGGCGAGACGATCAAGAACCGCGAAAAAGAGATCCTCTTTGCTCGGGAAGTGAAAGTAGATGCCGCCCTTGGAGAGCGCAGTCTCCTCAGCGATCTCATCGACCAGAGCCTCGTGATAGCCCTTGTCGGCGAAGATCATCTCCGCCGCTCCGAGTATCCGGTCTCTGGTCTTTTCCTTCTGCAGGGCCAAGGCTCTAAGACATCCGTTTCCGAATCGCGAAAAACCGACTGACCGGTCGGTCGGTCGCACAATTCTACGCCTGACGCGCTTTACTCGCCACGCTGCGGGCCACTTGATTTCCTGAACCACCCCCCGCCAAAATCACTCCGGTCGATTTGCGACAGATACTGGAGAGACTCCATGGCCGATAAGATCGCCGTCTTCGTGGGCACCGACAAAGGCGGATTCATTCTCACCAGCGATCTTTCACGCGCCCGCTGGAACTTCTCGGGTCCGCACCTGAAGGGCTATTCGATCTACCACATGATCCCCGACCCTCGGGACGGGTCGATCTACATGGCCGCCAATCACGCCGTATACGGCCCTGAAGTGGTCCGAAGCACAGACATGGGTGCCAGCTGGACCCACTCGGACGCCGAGCCGCGCTTCCCAGAAGACTCGGACCGGAAGATGGAAGCGCTCTGGCACATCGAGCCCGGACGGCCCGCCGAGCACGGCGTCCTGTACCTCGGCGCAGACCCCGCATCGCTCTGGAAATCGGAAGACAGCGGCAAGACCTGGCACGAAATGGCCGCGCTGCAAGACCACCCCTCGAAACCGGATTGGATTCCGGGCGCAGGCGGAATGTGCCTCCACACCATCGGCCTCCACCCCCACGACCTCGGGAAGATCGCGCTCGGCATCTCCGCAGTCGGATTCTTCCAGACCGACGACGGCGGCGAGACCTGGAGCCTCAGGACAGAGGGCATACCTCCCGCCAGCGAGCCCCATGCCGACCCCGCATCCTGCCGCTGCGTCCACAAGTTCGTCACGGACCCCAATGACCCGGACGTCTTCTACCAGCAGAACCACATGGGCCTCTTCCGCTCGCGCAACGCCGGCGTAACGTGGCAAGACATAGGCGGCGGCATGCCCGAAACGTTTGGCTTCCCGATCGCCGCCCACACGCGAAAATCAGGCACGATCTGGGTAAGCCCTGCGGAGGGACCGGATTTCAGGGCGCCGGCCGATGGCGCGTTCAAGGTTTTCAAAAGCGAAGATGGCGGTGACTCGTGGCGAGCCGTGACCCCCGGTCTGCCGCAGGAAAACGCCTACCTCACCGCTATGCGCGAGGCCATGGCCGTTGACGGAGCAGACCCCCTTGGCGTCTACGTGGGCGTCAAAACCGGAACTCTGTTCGGCTCGTCAGACGAGGGCGAATCATGGCAGACGATCGCACCACACCTGCCGCCCATTCTCTCTGTTGAAGCAACAGTTCTCTGAGCAACCCGTGGGCGATGCGAGGCACGCCTGATTCGGACCCGGCCGCGCCGATTGCGTTGTTCAGCGGCGCTTAAACTCCCGCTCAAGCGATCCCTCGCTCATGTGGATCATCGTCGGCCGGCCATGCGGGCATGTATGCGGCAGACGCGTCAACTCGAGTTGCCGCAACAGTTCACGCGCTTCGTCCATCTCCATCTTGCGGCCCGCCGTCACCGAGGCATGGCAGGCCAGCGTCGCCAGCATCTTCTCCTGCCACTCCGCAACGCCGCCTTCCTCCGCGGCCGCATCCAGAATGGCGGCCAGCGACTCGCCCGGCGAGCGTTCTTTAAGGACACGCGGCACGGCGCGCAATATCACCGTCTGCGGCCCGAAAGGCTCGATCACGAAACCCAGCGCCGCAAGCTCATCGCCATGCCGCTCCAGCGCCTCCTCCTGTGACGGCTGCAAAACCACTGTGTCCGGCACAAGCAACTGCTGCGACTCCGATGACTTTTCGGCATATCGAGCCGATATCTCTTCGAACACCACGCGCTCGTGCGCAGCATGCTGATCGATCAGGTAGATGCCGTCCGGCCCCTCGGCAATCAGATACGTCTCATGCGCCTGGCCCAGCAGCCTCAGGACCGGCAGCGCTCTGCGCGGCGTGAGAGGGCCTGTGTCCGGCGCATCTTCACCAGCAGCGAGGCCAGACCCGGTTGCCTGTTCGGGCCCCAGCCCGATCTCCGGCGGGGCAACTGGCCCCGGCCTGCCATCTCCCGCTCCCGCGGCGGCAAGCGGAGAGCCTTCCAGCGGGTCGGGCCACAACGGATTCAGCCCGCCGGTCGCGCGCGGAACCGGCATGGCCGCCGGCCGCGTGGTGTCGAACCGGCGACCCGGTGCAA
>JADFPB010000207.1 GCA_022562515.1 Chloroflexota bacterium
TGGACCGCGAGGGTCGTGATGTCGGCCTCGAATACCTGGATCCGGTCGGGCATGTGTGTTACGAGACGGCCGCTCCCTGCGGGGTCAACATCGATCGGAAGATGACGGCGCCGTCCTCGCCGCCGAGTAGCTTTTCAACGGACCGCTCCGGGTGCGGCATCATTCCCAGGACGTTGCCACGCTCGTTGATGATTCCGGCGATATTGTTTGCGGAGCCGTTTGGATTCGCTTCGGGGGTTATTTCTCCCTCGGGGGTGCAGTAGCGGAACACGACCCGGCCGGTGCGCTCGAGCATGTCTATCGTCTCGGCGTCGGCCTGGTAGTTGCCCTCCCCGTGGGAGATCGGTACGGCTAATACCTGGCCCGGCGATGCCAGGTGCGTGAACGGCGTGTCCGTGTTCTCGGTCCTGAGATCGACCCATGAACAGCGGAACTCGAGGTGCTCGTTGCGGGTGAGGACGCCGGGAAGCAGGCCGGCTTCGCAGAGGATCTGGAAACCGTTGCAGATGCCGATGACGGGCTTGCCCTCTTCGGCGAAGTCGCGCACCGCATCCATAACGGGGGAGAAGCGGGCGATTGCGCCGCAGCGGAGGTAGTCGCCGTATGAGAAGCCGCCGGGCACGACGACGGAGTCGAAGCCGGAGAGGTCGGTCTCCTTGTGCCACACGTAGGCGGCGTCATGGCCGAGCACGTCCGTGAAGGCGTGGTAGCAGTCGGTATCGGACCAGGTGCCGGGGAAGACGAGGATTGCGACTTTCATGTCGTCTCAGCCTACATGGAGCGGGCGTGTGGCCGCTACAGGCGGGTGGGGACCAGATGCCCTGGACTTTCTCGGGAATGGGGCGTCGTTGGCAGGGTCGGGGGGTGGGTGTCCCCGCGGCCATGTCGGGAGCGAGTTGCCGGCGGTCGCGGTGCGTAGCAGTAGTTCATGGGTTTGTGGGCGACAGGATACGGCAGCGGTTCATCTCGTGGCTGACGCGAAGAGGTACGTTCCGAGACGGCGGGGATATTGGACGTTTACGGCCTCAAAGCCCGCGGAGCGCAACGCCGCTTCCAACGCCTCACGCGATCTGTGGTTGAAGTAGTCCAGTTCCGGCAGGCGGCCCGGGTAGGCCTCCCAGCGTCCCACGTAGAGGTGGAGCGACCCGCCCGGCTTCAGTATCCGTCGGATCTCGGCCAGCCCTCCCGGCCGGTCATCCCAGAGGTGATAGCTCATCATTGAAACGACGCAATCGAAAGCTGCCGCCTCGAAGGGCAGGGCGATTGCGCCCGCTTGTTGGATGGCGATTCGATCTTTGAGACCCGCTGATTCGATGAGGCGACGCGCCTCGTCCGTCATGTGCGGGCTGATATCGACGCCGTGGAGCGTAGCGTGAGGCAGTTCGCGGGCGATTGCGACGAGCAGGTGGCCGGGTCCGGCGCCTACGTCGAGGATGAAGGCGTTCTGGGGCGAGGCCATTGCTAGCCGGCTGGCTGCCCGCTCGTAGAGGCCGCGGCGCAAGCTGGGAACCAAAAAGCCTTGCCAGCCGCCTGTATAGGCACGCCGAAAGGCGTTCCAGCGGGTGAACGCGCGGTGGAGATTCAGGTCAACTCACTGCCGCGATGGCGTCCAGGTCATCCAGCGCTGTGATTGTGCGCAGCATCGCGTCGCCGCGGTTGGATGCGGAATCGGTAAATATGAGCTGGGCGACAAGAGAGCGCAGACCCACGAACGCGACGCCGCGTCGGTAGTCGAGTTTGAGATCCTCGCTGCTGTAATCCTGCACTCCGCCTTCTATGAGGGCGCGGTGGTAGGAGGCAAGGAGTTTGTCCTCGATCGCTCGGCGCTGGTCTACGGAAAGCGCGGTCAAGGCGAATAACGCCAAGTCGGTTGTGCCCCGGCCGATTCCGATGCGCTGGAAGTCGGCAAAGGTAATTTCCAGAGGCGACGTGCCATCGTTGAAGTACATGTTGTCGAGCCTGAAGTCACCGTGGAAAAGAGTAATGGGGGGCTCTTCTATCCACGCAAAGGGATTTTTACCGTCCAAAAATCGATCTGCGAGATTGATTAGATCGTTCGGAACATCACTCACGAACCTGTCTCGGCCATCCGGCCATCTGGCGCGCATGAATGAGGTCATGAGCTCGACAAGCCCGTTCTCGGCAATCCATCCAATCTCGTCCGGAACTTCGGTGGCCCAGTGCCAGGCATGTAATTTGCCAAGTTCGGAGACGATCTTGAGCGCCTCTGCATCCGTGCAGCCAATAGCATTGTCACCCGGCCGCGCCGGTGCAAGGTCTTCGATTATCAGGACGGCGTCGCCGGTTTCGGCGTCGTGGTCAGCGTAGAAGAGCCCTGGGACGCTAATCGGGCAGTCCAGTGCCAGTTCCGTATAAAAGCGGATCTCTCTGGGATATGCGCCCTGCTTCCTGACAGACGCGCCGTTGGGGTTGGAGGCGGGCATCGGCATCTTGACGATCAGGGATTCTGGTCCGGACCGGGCGCCGCCGGTATAGGTGAGGGTGAGTCGCGTGAGAACCCCTGAGGCGGAGAGGCCTTCGCCGATCGATCTGGAGTCCATGCTGACGGGCAGGGTGGCCGGGGCGTTCCCTGACGAGCGAAGCGCCTCGATCAGCCAATCGAGGTCGATCTGATCGGGCGTGGTGGGTATGGGCGGCTTGTCCGACATGCGCGGGAATGATACCCGCGAGTCAAACAAAAAGCGCCCGGCCCGCTGTGGCGGATGGACGCTTCCGAAACGCGACCGTTCGGGCGAAGGCTACATGTTCTTGCGGGTGGCTTTGACGCTCTTGCGGAGCTTCGCCGCGGCCTTTTTCTTGCGAATGACGCTGCCCGGGGTGAAGTACATGCGGCGGCGTGCCTTCGAGACGATGCCTTCTTCCTGAACGCGCTTGTTGAAGCGCTTCAGTAGCTGCTCGAAGCTTTCGCCTTCCTGTGCTCGTGCCTCTGCCAAGTCGATTTCCCTCTGGAGTGATTTCGGCGCTGTGCCGATCAGTTGAGTTTACGAATAGCCGGGGGGGTAGGTCAACTGGAAATAGGCTCGTGTGATCACCAAATTTGATCGACGTGTCGCAGGAGCAGGATTTTTGCCCGACGAGACCGGCTGGACTAGCCTGCGAGCGCCTTCAGGCTCTCTACGGCGGCTTCCATGCGGGAGACGGTCTTTTCGCGCCCGAGGGCGACGAGGGTGTCGAAGAGGGGAGGGGCTATCCGCCTGCCGGTCGTGGCTACCCGGATTGAGCCGAAGAGGGCGCCGACTTTCAGGTCCAGTTCTGCCGCCAGTTCCCTGAAGCGCGCTTCCAGCGGCTCGATTTCGAATGGCTCGAATTTTCTCAGGACCTGGAGGGACGACTCCAGGGCGGCGGCGGTTGAAGCGGCGTCCATCTTTTTCTGGATGATCTCCTGCGGTGCGGGAGATATGGAGTCTTCGAAGAAGAGCTCGATCTGCTCCGGCGCCTCTGTCAGGTATTTCAGGCGCTCCTGTGTCATGGCGAGCAGCGGCCGCACGCGGTCCCGGTCTACCGGGCGGGTGACGTGGGCGGGCAGCCCTTTCTCCAGGAAGGGGAGCGCGGCGTCTGTGAGGCTGTCAAGCGACAGGTTCCGGATGTACTGGCCGTTCATCCACTCGAGCTTGGTGCGGTCGAAGATGGCCGGGGCCTCTTTCACGCGGTCGAGCGAAAAGAGGCTTGCGATCTCGTCCCGGTCCATCACTTCCCTGTCGTCGCCGGGCGACCATCCGAGGAGGGAGAGGAAGTTGAAGAGAGCGTCTGGCAGAAAGCCATCATCGCGGAACTCCAGCGCGGAGACGGCGCCGTGGCGTTTGCTGAGTTTCGTCTTGTCTTCCGCAAGGATGACGGGCAGGTGGGCGTATACGGGACGCTCGATGCCCAGTCCCTCGTAGATCAGGAGGTGGCGGGGGACGCTTGGCAGCCACTCCTCGCCGCGCAGGACGTGGGTGATCTTCATGGCATCGTCATCGACGATGTGCGCCAGGTGGTATGTAGGGAAGCCGTCTGACTTCAGGATGACGAAATCCGAGATGTCCTGGTATTTGATCGATACCCGCCCGCGCACGGTGTCTTCGAAGGTGGCCGTTCTGGTTCGTGGCACCCGTAGCCGCACGACTGTTGGATTGCCTGCTTTTCGTGCATCAGCGAGTTCGTCTCGGCTTCGTGTGCGGCAGTGGCCGTCGTAGCCCGGCGCCTGCTTCGCGGCCTTCTGGCGCTCCCGAACCCGCTGGAGCCGCTCCGGTGTGCAGTCGCACTCGTAGGCGAATTCGCCCTCGATCAGCTTCTCAGCCGCGTCGGCATAGATGCCGGTTGGGACGCGCTCTGACTGGATGTATGGCGCGTGCGGGCCACCGATGTCCGGCCCCTCGTCCCAGTCGAGT
>JADFPB010000026.1 GCA_022562515.1 Chloroflexota bacterium
CGTTTTCGGCTTCATGGGCGTTGAGACGTCGAAACCGATTGAGGGCGGTCTCCGAGCGGGTGATTCGGTTGCGTTCTCAGCGTTCGATCGTACGAGCCGGCCCCTGGTGGTGGATCACTACGAGATCAAACACGACAATAAAGTTTCGATTACGCGGGCACTGTCACGCGCGAGGGAGTCTATACGGCGCCGCTGGTGGTCCCTGACCCTCCGAACGTTCAAATATCGATCGTGTACTTGCGAGAAGGCGCCGAGCCCGGCCACCTGTCGCTGTTAGGCCGGAGCATCAAGATCGTGCCGTGATTTTTACTATCGCAGCGCCGGTGGGCAGGCCGGCTTAGCCGAGCCCGTTCTCTTCCGCGTGGCGGACCAGCCAGTACTCCATGCTGTCGGCAAGCGCCAGCCAGCTAGCCTCGAGGATGTTCGGCGATGCACCTACGGTCTGCCACGTTTCTATGCCGTCTGAAGTCTCGATGATCACTCGAACAATCGCATTAGTATCCGTTCCGTCCGATACGACTCTGACCTTGTAGTCGGTCAGGCGCACGGCTTCGAGTCTCGGATAGGTTTGCAGCAGCGCCTTGCGGAGGGCCTGGTCAAGCGCGTTTACAGGACCATTCCCCTCGGACGCCGTGTGGAGCGTCTCTTCTCCAACGCGGACCTTGACCGTGGCCTCGGAAGTCACCTGTGAGCCATCGGCAGCCCGGCCATGCCCGCGGTTCTCGACAAGCACCCGAAAATCAACGAGCTCGAATGGGGGCTCGTAGTTGGGCAGGCTCCGTCGGATCATCAACTCGAACGACGCAGCCGCCCGCTCGTACTGGAACCCCTCGTTCTCCTTCTCTTTGACCAGATTGACTATGTTGCGAGCGTCTTCCTTCGTCAGGTCGTCGCCGAATCCGAGTTCCTTGACTCGCTGCAGCACGGTTCCCCGCCCTGCCAGTTCGGAGACCACGAACCCCTTTGAGTTCCCGACGAGGCTGGGCTCGATGTGCTGGTAGGACTCCTCGACCTTCTGCACGGCCGCGGAGTGGAGCCCGCCTTTGTGGCTGAATGCGTTCAGGCCAACGTATGCCTGGTAGGCGTGGGGTGGCATGTTGACCACCTCGGCGACGAAGTTGGAAAGCTCGGTGAGGCTCGCCAACTGCTCATCAGTGATGACGTCCTGGCCCAGCTTGAGCTTCAGGTTCGCCGCAACGCTGATCAGGTTGGCGTTGCCAGTCCGCTCGCCATAGCCATTCACGCAGCCCTGCACCTGGAGGACGCCGCCCTCCACAGCCGCCAGCGCTGACGCTACGGCAGTATCGGTGTCGTTGTGCGTGTGGATGCCCAGCTTCACGTCCACGGCGGCCTTCACCGCTTCGACGATGGGCCCGATCTCGCCCGGCATCGTCCCGCCGTTCGTGTCGCACAGGATCACCGTCTCGGCGCCATGCTCGGCCGCCACACGTACCGCCTGCAACGCGTAATCCGGGTTCTGCTTATAGCCGTCGAAAAAATGCTCTGCGTCGAAGAAGACAGTCCGGCCCGCAGCCTTCACGTACTCGACCGAGTCGGCGATCATCGCCAGGTTTTCCTCGAGCGATGTCTCAAGGACTTCGCGGACCTGCATCTCCGAGGCCTTGCCGACGAGTGTCACGATCGACGCTTCTGAGTCGAGCAGGGCCTTCAAAGTCGCGTCGTCCCCGGGCCGGACGCCGGCGCGGCGAGTGTTTCCGAACGCGGTGATTTTGGCCTGTTTCAGGTCCAGCTCACGGACCCGCCTGAAAAACTCATCTTCCTTCGGGTTGGCGCCTGCGTATCCACCTTCGATGTAGTGGAACCCGATCTCATCGAGCCGCTTGGCGATTGCCAGCTTATCGTCGACCGAGATGGAGATGCCCTCCATCTGGGCGCCATCCCGCAGCGTCGTGTCGTAAAGCTCTATTCCCGTCATAATTTTGACAACTCCCCGGGTGGCCAAATCACGGGCAATAAAAAACCCGTCCTCACAGGGACGGGTCATTCAACTCCGCGGTACCACCCTGAGTTCCCTCCGGCGTGCCGGAGAACGCTCTGCGAGGCACGTGTTCATGCCTCCGCGGCTGATAACGGGTCGCTTACCCGTCCAGGTCTACTGTCCCGCCGGCCCATTCGCGGACCTCTCGGGAGTTCGGCTGGCGGCTTCGGAGGGATCTTCACCCGGCTGTTCCGCGCCTGCTCGCACCACACCAGGCTCGCTCATCGGCATTACCGGGCTACTCGTCTCCGTATCGTGGGCTCAGAAGAGGCCACAGCGCCTTTACAGAAAGAATTTTAGCACGCGCCCCCATTGGCGCCCACGGGCGCGATACTGCACATCCCACAGAATTGACTCACCCATTTCAGTACCAGGACCAAATTGACTCTCCGAATCGGCTCCAACCTCGCAGATCCACTACAGACGGCCCAGCACGCACGCCTCTCAGAAGACGCCGGCTTCGATTTCGTCGGCGCCGGCGAGCATGTCTTCCGTGACAACCGGCCCGGATCCACGCAGATCGCGCTCTCGGCCCTCGCCACCGCGGCCGGCGCGACGAGCCACATCAGGCTTCTCACGTCGGTTGTGATCGTTCCGCTGCACCACCCGGTGATGCTGGCCAAGGAGGCGACCATCGTCGACGCCGCATCCGGCGGCCGCCTCACGCTCGGGCTCGGCGTGGGAGGCGAATTCCCCGGCGAATGGGATGCCCTGGACATTCCGATCAAAGAACGCGGCGCGCGGACCAACGAGTCGATTGAGCTGATGAAGCGGCTCTGGTCCGAGGAGGACGTCACGCACGACGGCCGTTTCTTCTCGTGCCGCGGCATCACCCTGTACCCGTCCTCGCCACAGGCGGGAGGTCCGCCGCTGTGGGTCGGCGGCCGCGCGGAACCGGGAATGAAGCGCGCCGCGAAGTACGGCGATGGCTGGCTCCCCTACCTCTTCCGGCCATCCCATTACGCCCGCTCCGTTGAGACCCTGGGCAACATGCTGGTAGAGGCGGGACGCAACACGGACGGCTTCGGATGGGGCCTGCACCTGATGACGGCCCTGGGGGAGACGCGTGAAGAGGCTGTGGCCACAGCCACGGCGGGTCTTGAAGCCGGTTACAACTACGATGGCGACTACTCCGAGCTGGCCGAGCGTTACTGTCTCCTGGGCACGCCGGCCGAGTGCGTCGAGCAACTCAAGGCGTTCGAGGAGGCGGGAGCGCGGGACATACTCCTGAGCTGGCTTGCTCCGGCCGACCGGATCTCAGAGCAGATCGAGGTAGCCGGCCGTGAGATCCTGCCATGTCTTTAACGCGTCGCCAAGAGACATATAGAATCACCACACAGCGGCCCGACCACACCCGACCCAGATAGGCGAATCTGATGCTGCTTTCGCCCCGCGCCGAAGATAAAAACCTCAGGGCCAGGAGCTAAACGCCCCTCATGGAAGACGATCGGCTCGACCTCGGACTCGTTGACAGCATCGACGCGACCGATATCGGCGAGCCCGGCCAACGGACATTCAAGATCACGGCAATCAGCCCCAGGGGCGAGGCCGTGATATGGATGGAAAAGGAGCAGATGTTCCAGCTCGGCCTCTCGATAAAGCAGTTCATCTCCCTGGAAGACCCGCCCTCCTCGCCGACCCGGTATGAACCCGAGTACCCCGCGCCTCCTGTGCCGGGAAAGGCCGAATTCAAGGCGTCGGATATGCGCATCCGGCACGACCCGCGCTCCGACATATTCACAGTAGAGGCGGCTGACCCGGACTCCGAGGCCGAGGACGACAACGAAGAGCCCGCCATCGCGGTCCAGTTCTCGTTCACCCGGGCCGTGGGAGCGCGCCTGTCCGATGCGGCGCTGGAGGCGGTTTCCGGGGGCCGGCCGCGCTGCGAGCTTTGCGGCGGTCCGAAAGATCCGGGCGGCCACGTCTGTCCGAAGACGAACGGCCACCACAAGGGCGATTTCGAGCTGGCCTGAGCCAGTCTGATCCGGGCTGAATTATGAACGATGGGACCAGCGGCGACGCGTCTGGCGAACTGTCGCCGGGCGAGACCCTTGAACTGCTCCGAACCGCCGATATTGACGGGCTCGGCCTCCACCCCGAGGGCTCGAACTACGTGTTCATCGCCAGGCTGAAGCCGAGCGGCGGCGGCGAGCCGGTTCTCACCATCTACAAGCCGGCCGCAGGCGAGCGGCCGCTCCGCGACTTCCCACGCGGCACTCTCTACCGCCGCGAGACGGCGGCTTATGAACTGGGCACGGCGCTGCGATGGCCCAGCATTCCGCCAACGGTCATACGCGACGGCCCGCACGGCATTGGCAGTGTTCAGCTATTCATAGACGGCCAGCCGGATGCCAACTACTTCAGCATGCGGGACGATCACCTGGAGAGGTTCGAAGCGATAGCCCTTTTCGACATCATCACTAACAACGCCGACCGAAAAGGCGGCGCGGTCTTGCTCGACGGCGATGACCGGCTCTGGGCCATCGACCACGGTCTTACGTTCAATCCGCTTGCCCGCCTGCGTACCGTGATGTGGGAGTTCTGCGGGAAGCCGATCTCCGACGCCCTGGTCGACGACCTGAAGGAGCTTGGCTTGGCACTTGGCGCCGACGCTCCTCTCGGCGCAAGGCTCCGGGAGCTAATCGCAGACGAAGAGGTGGAGCATCTCCAGAACAGGGTCGAACGGGTGGTTCAGGATCCTGTGTTCCCGATGCTGGACCCGGAAAAGAACGTCCCCTGGCCGTTTCTCTGACCGCGGCGCCTCAACCAGTGTTCCCGCCTGATTAGCCAGTCTCAAGAAAAACTTCGCTTACCGCCGCGTCTTCAGTGATCCAGAACGCCCGTACTACCGGACGTGTCTTTTCGACCAGTGAGATGACAACGTAATAGTGCGGCACCCAGCCGGTCTCAACCGCCGTCTCTATGTCTGTCTCCGAGGGATAGCCGTGTGTATAGGTGTGGGAGTGGTAGATGGCCAGCAAGTCCTGGCCAAGCGCATCGGCGTCTCTCTGGACCTTCTCCACCTCCCGGTAGTCCATGAAGAACCGGGTCTGCTTCTCATCGTGAACGTTGTCCATGCGGCGGACTTCCGTCGCAACGCCGTCCTTGCCGAACAGGAATCCGCAACACTCATCCGGATCCGATTCAAGCGCATGAGTGAGTAGTTCCGATATGAGCAGCTTGTTTACGTGCAACACCTGTGCGCGAATTACTCCTTTAGTGCGTGTCGCCGGAATGGGTATCGCCGGCTCTGGCGCGGTGACGTGACCGAGACTCCCTCGATTATAGATTTCCTGACCCGCCCTCGGCCGGCCATTCCGCAGCCGATTGATAGCGGATAAGATGCGCGGACTCAAATTCGATTGGCCCTCCCGGCTGGTTTGATGAGGTCCGCTCTGCGGGCGATTCACCTTTCTGTATCGGCCTGTATCGGCTGTGCGGCCCTTATCGGCTCGCGTGGGCGGAGATTTTTCATGAAGATAACAAGCGTTACCCCGTTCCTCCTTCATCCCGGCGTGGGAAAAAACCTTCTGTTCGTGAAGATAGAGACCGACGAGGGCATTCACGGCTGGGGCGAAAGCTATACGCAGTCAGATCGCGATATGACCGTCGTGGCGCATATCGAGCAGCTCACCCGCTATCTGATCGGCCGCGATCCGATGCACATCCGGCACTTCATGAAGTGGGCGTACGAGGATTTCGCGGCCAAGCGCAGCGCCATGGACTTCTGGTGCGCCGTCAGCGGCATCGAGATCGCGCTCTGGGACATTACCGGAAAGGCCATGGACCAGCCCGTATACAACCTGTTTGGCGGGCCGGTCCGGCCGCGCATTCGCGTCTATGCCAACGGCTGGAGCGGTGGATCAACGCCCGATGAATTCGCGAAGGCGGCGGTGTCGATCGTCGATCGCGGATTCACGGCCATGAAGTTCGATCCCTTCCCCGGACCCTGGCGGCCATACGTCGACCACGAAGAGTTGGAGCAGGCCGCGGCGGTCGTCAATGCCGTAAGGGAAGCTGTTGGGCCGCGTATCGAACTGCTGGTGGAGGTCCACCGCCGTCTGGCGCCGATGAACGCAATACGGGTGGGCAAGATGATGGAGGCGGCCCGGCCCTACTGGTTCGAGGAGCCCGTCCCGGCGCACAACCTGGCGGGCATGCGCGAGGTCCGGGACGCCCTCAACATCCCCATCGTCACGGGCGAGGCGTTGTACGGAAAGGAAGAGTTCCGGCAGGTCTGCGTGGAGCGCGCGGCAGACATCCTGAATCCGGACATCTGCAACTGTGGCGGAATTCTCGAGCTGACTCAGATCGCCTCGATGGCTGAGCCGTTCCAGATCGCCGTTTCACCGCACGGCTGGAACAGCACGTCGGTGGGCGCCGCCGCTGCGATCCAGGCTTCGGCCGTGATGCCGAACTTCCTGATCTACGAGTACATGGTCCACGTCGAGGCCTTCTCGCAGGACATCTCGAAGTCGCCAATCCGGCCGGACGGCGGCTACATCGAACTGCCGACCGAACCGGGTATCGGCATCGACCTGGACGAGTCGAAGTTCGAGAAATACCCGTACAAGCAGTTCCCCGCCCGCGATATCCGAACGCTCGAGGATGAGCGCCAGTATCAGTGAGGCGGGCGGCTTATTGCGCAAAAAGAAAGGGACCGGCATTTATACCGGTCCCTTCTGCTGCCTGACGCTTTCACGCCAGCTCCCGGTCCGCTAATTCTGGTCTTTTGATCAGTGGGGCTGCCGTGTATTTTCGGCTTTCAGCCCTCTGTGTGTTCAGTGGCGCGGACCCTGGAGGTCAGTAAGCCCGGGCTGGCGATCAGGTATGTTGCCACCCCGGGCCGGCACAAGGCTCGTGCCAGGCATGGAAAAGTACATGCAATCGAACCATGCCATCCTCCTTCAAACGCTTTTCGAGGAACGCATTTCAGACCAGCGGTGTGGCGCTTCCGGCCCATTCCCGAAAGCCATCCATCGACCGCAAACCCATTATACAGGCCAAGCGTTATGATTTCCCACACATAATATCCGGCAGATCACCTCATAAGATTCTTTACTGACATGATTATTACGAATATCGCCATATTCAGGCCTTGCCGCCCCAGAATCAGCCAGACATCTCGACGCCCTCACCGCAGCCCCTCGCGGGGCGAATAATCGGGAAGAACACGCGACCCTCACAGGCCCGAATTTCACCCACATAACACGGGGGCTTACGATGGCTCCAGCCGCTGTTTCGTCTCGGCGCGATCGGCAATCTCATCCCAGTCCCAGAGTTGCGGTATGTACTCCACGTTCGACCACATCTCCGCCTGGTCGGCGTAGTGCGGGCTGCCCGGATTGCCGGACGAGCCAAGCGGCGTGATCCACCTGGAATTGGTCCAATCCGACGGGTCGAAGATGTACCGGTTCACAGAAAGTCCTGTGACCGTGTATGGCAACTCCAGCAGATGGCTGCCGGCCAGCGGTGTATCGCCGTCGCCGTGCGCCGGCACAGACGGCGGATCCAGCAGTTCAGCCATTTTTGGAAAAGCTTCCGAAAGCGGGTGCACCGGCGCGGTGTAGTGGATGGCGCCCCACTTCCACGCAGACATGCCGGCGCCCAGCCTCTCCGCCAGCGCCGCCACCGCCTTCTGCAGCGCGGCCGCCAGGATGCCGGGCCAATCATGGCCGTCCGGCCACACACCGTCGTCGCCCTCCTTGAGCGCCTTCAGCCACGCCTGAACGACCAGTCTGCGGTGAGTGTCTCCGCCTGCGACCTCGCCATCAAACAGGCTCATTGCATCACCGAAAATATGTTCAACCTGCCATCTGGTTATGAATGAGCGCGCGACTGCGTAGATACATGGCGCGGCCTGCTCCCGGTCCATCGAACCGTCCCACATGCGCAGTACGACCTGCGCCTCTTTCGAAGCATCGTCCCGCGGCTCGGCCCCACACAGAGCCTCTTTGACGAGAATCGCCGGATTGGATATGCGCTCGGCGTGGATGCGCGCCATGTCATCGACAGTCGCGGAGCCCGGAGCCATCTCCTTGATTCGCGTGATGATCCGTTCCGCCCGGTGCGGGGCTGTGAAGTACAGTCCGACGTAGTACGGATACTCGTGGCCAACAACGCGCTGATTGCACGTCACCGCATATCCCTCGGCCGGGTTGATAGCGTTCGGCAATTCGGAATGCGGGATGTATCCCTGCCACTCGTGCTCGCCGCTCCAGCCCGGCACGGCCCGCCAGCCGTTCGACTCGCCGCGGATCGGGATTTTCCCCTCGTGCAGATAGCCGAAGTTCCCGTGGACATCGGCAACGGCATAGTTGTTCACCCGGTCTACCCACTTGCTGAACGCCTGGTGAAGATCCGGGACCGACTTCGCGCGCATCACGTCGCGCGCTGAGTCGACCCACCTCATTTCCGCGTCTTGGCCGGGGTCGAGCCCGGGGTCGCCGATCGCCACTCCAGTGCCTTGAGCCGGGTCGCCTGCGATGACCGGCCCGTGGTGCGTCGCCGTGACTTCGATCTCAACGTCCTGCCCATCGCGGACCTTCAGGGTCTCCCGCCACACCTCGGCGGGGCGCCACTCCCCTTTGAACTCATACTCGCGACCCGCCCCGTTCTCCCGGAATCGCTCAAGAAACAGGTCCTGCGTATCGGCGCCTCCATGGGTCATCCCCCATGCCACGTACTCGTTGTGACAGAAGTGCAGCGCCCCCGGGAAGCCCGGGACCGAGTGGCCGATGACCGTGAACTCCGGACACGACAGATGGACCTGGTAGTAGACGCTTGGCGTATCCAGCGCGCGGTGGGAATCCCCGCCCACCAGCGGCAGGCCGGAAGCGGTCAGATCGCCAGATATCGCCCAGCCGTTCGACCCTGCATCGGTCTCGTTCAGCCAGTTCGCCTCGCTTGCCGCCTGTATCAGATCGTCCAGTCCGTCTACCGGCGGGCCTTCATATACTGCGCCCGGCGGAACCGTCAGCAGGGCTCCCTGCGGATAGCCGGTAATCAGCGCGGCCAGCTTCTCCGGCCCAATCAGACTGGCGAGCTTTGTCCTGAGCAGCTTCGCCTCGAACGTTCCGAGGAGCGTGTTGCGCATCTTGTAGACGGTCAGGCAGTGCCAGTTCTCCCAGGGCTCGGGACGCTCACCCAGCAGGGTGTACTCCACCGGCCACACGTCCGCCGTGTCGATGTATGCATTCACTCCGGCGGTATAGGCGTCCACCATCGCCCTGGCTACTGGCGACGCCGCCTCGTAGTCGAGTTTCGCGATGCGCCCCATCCCGGCCGACCGCAGCAGCCGGTCTCGATTGACCCCCGGCTCGCCGACCCACTCCGACCAGCGCCCGAGCGCCCTGTGCCTGTCCGCGTCCATGTGCCACAGCCGGTCCTGCGCCGTAACGAATCCCTGCGCGAAAAAAAGGTCGCGCTCGCTCTCGCCCTTGATATGCGGTATGCCCCACTCGTCCCGGAACACCTCCACGGGCGCCGACAGAGCGGCGAAATGCAGCGTGCCGGTAACGTCCGGCAGGGCCGCCTCGAGGTCGGATCTGGATATCGAAGGGCTCATGCATTTGCTCCGGGCCTGAGGGTTTTAGCTTGTGGCAGGGCAACAATCGACCCGGCCGCCCGCCCTGTCAAGACACGGACGCCCTGAGATTCTCTGGGCATTCCCTGGCGGGAACTCGGCCCGGATAGTCTGAGAAGCGTAATTCATAAGACATCCTGCGCAACCAAACGGGAGATGCGCCATCAAATAGAGAGATGAGACTGACGCTACTTACTGAGAGCCGTCGCCGGCTCGGCGCGATTGCTGCGATCACCGCCCTGGCGGCCATCGCCTGTTCATCCGCGGCATCCGGCATCGCCACTCCGTCGAATGTGCCGCCGCCCGCGGCATCAGCGAATTTGCCCCAGGAGACCGAAGTCGGGGGCGGCCCGCAACTCACTCCGACTCCAGCGCCGCCGCGCCCGACCGCGACCCCGCTTGGCATACTGGACGAAAAGTTCACCGCTCCCTTCGAAAAACTCACCCCGTCCGGCGCACGCGATATAGATCCCGACGAATACCGCGCCCAGACCGATGTCGACAACATCGCCCCGATCTACGACCCGAAAATAGTGAGCGCAGATCAGGTGGACCTGCTTCCCGAGGAGCTGGTGCTGGGCGTCGAGATCAACGGCGAGGCGCGCGCATATCCCCATCGCCTGATGCAGTTCAGGGAGGTCGCAAACGACGTCGTTGGCGGCGTGCCGATACTGGTTTCGTGGTGCCCGGTATGCTTCACCGGCCTCGTCCACGATCGGCGCCTCGACGGAACCCTGAAGACTTTTGGCAACCAGGGGGCCCTGTTCATGAACGCTCTCACATTCTGGGACCACGAGACAAAGAGCATCTGGTCGCAGCCATGGGGGACCGCCATTGCAGGCGAACTAAAAGGCTCCACACTCACGCTGCTGCCATTCTCGCTCGACACCTGGGGCGCGTGGCTGGAAGCGCATCCCGACACCACGGTGGTGGAAGATGAGCGCGGGAAGGTCTTTCTTCCCGATCTGATTCCGTACGACTACGTGATCGGCGTGTCGATAAAAGAGGATGCGAGCTCTTACTACGTCAACTCTCTGCTTGATACCACCGTGCTCAATCACACCGTTGGAGATAATCCGATAGTCGTGATAACAAATCCCGAAACTCGCAAGGTGCGAGTGTTCCTCAGGCGGACCACGGGCACACCCGCCGACAAGACCGCCATAGTGCCAGACCTGTTCACGTTTGAGGGTACGGACGATGGCCGCATGAGGGATTTGCAGACGGGAACCATATGGGAGTTCGAGCGCGGGCTGGCGCTGGAAGGACCGCTGAGGGGCACGGTGTTGCAGCAGGTGCCGTATATAACGTCGTTCGACTGGGCATGGGCAGACTTCTTCCCGGAAACCACAGTGTGGGGCGAGACCGGGCTGACTGGCTCCGGTGAGGTCATAGAGCTGGGACGTGGCAGATGATCACACGGATAACCGGGCTTCACGCCTCCCTTGCTACGACTCTGGCGATTGCCGCCATCGCATGCTCCTCGGCAGCGGATGAGATCGTCACGTCCACCGCTCCACCGCCCGCGCAGCTACCGACTATCCTTCCTGAGCCGGCCGGCACGCCCCTCCCGACTCCGTTTGTCGAGGCGACTCAGGGAGACCCGGCCGCGTCTGCGCCAACGCCAATACCAGAGCGGCTGTTCTCGGCGCCCACCCCTACGCCGTTCCCGTTGGCCCATTTCGACATCGACTTCTCGAACCCATTCGCAATATTGAATCCACTCAACGCCGACAAGCCCGTAGACGAGCGGGAGTACCTACGCAATACTCCACCGGACGCCGTGGCCCCCGTCTATACCCCCGAATACGTGACCACCGGCGAAGCCAAACTCGTTCCGGAAGAGCTGGTCATGGGCGTCTCCATCAACGGCGAATCCAGAGCGTTTCCTATCGGGTTGATGCGCAACCGGGAGATAGTCAACGACATAATCGGCGGGGTCCCGGTACTGGTCACGTGGTGCCCCATCTGCTTTACCGGGCTCGTCCACGACCGCCGGCTGGACGGCAAGGTGCTTACGTTCGGCAACGAGGGCGTCCTCTTCATGAACGCCATGACGTGGTGGGACCATAAGACCGCCAGTGTCTGGTCGCAGCCCTGGGGCACCGCCATCACAGGGACGCTTAAAGGCAAGTCGCTCACGCTGATTCCGTTCGAGTTCACAACCTGGCAGTCGTGGCTAAATATGCACCCGGACACGTTGGTCCTGATCGACGAGCGCGGCTTCGAATACGGGCCCCAGGAGATCACGGACGCCTTCGTCATCGGCGTGGCGATACAGGACCAGGCCCTTGGCTTCTACTACAAGTCGGTTGAGGAGATCGGCGTGCGTAACGACACGCTCGGGGACTTCCCGGTTGCCGTGGTGGTGAACGCGGAGACACGGGAGATATCCGTGCTGCTCAGAAACGGCATCGGAACGCCGGCCGACGACGATGTCGAAATCCCCGAGTTGCTCACGTTCGAGAAAAACCCGGACGGAACGCTGGTGGACATCGAAACAGGCTCCATCTGGGACCCCCATCGCGGCCTCGCCCTCAGCGGCCCGCTGCGCGGCGCGTCCATCCAGAAAATCCCGTTCCAGTCTTCATTCGACTGGGCCTGGAACGACTTCTTCCCCGGCGCGGGGTTGTGGGGCGACCGGAAGCGCTAGCAAACCCGGCGACTGTAATCTACTCGTACCTGCTTCTGAGAAACTCTTATGATGCCCGGACTCGGTACACGCAAAATACTGATACCGGCAGCAGTGCTGCTCGGTCTCGTCGCGGTCGCCTGCAGCGAAGCCCCTCCGGCCGACCTGGCGTCCGGCACGCTGCCTGGCTCGGACAACTCGCGACAGGCTGCTGCCTCTTCAGATGGCTCAGCGCTGGCAGACGGCACCGTACTGGCGGCAATTGATCCCGACAGCCAGGAAGATTTCTCGGCGCCGTTCGACATCCTCAACCCGACCGGCCAGAAGACCGTGGACCCGAGAGCGTACCGCAAGCTGATTGCGCGCGACGTGATAGTGCCCGTCTACGAGCCAAGATATGTCGGCCCGGAGGAAGCCAATCTCGTCGATCAGGAACTCGTCATGGGTGTCGAGGTGAATGGCGAGTCGAAGGCATTCCCCATCGGGCTGATCAGAAACCGGGAGATCGTCAACGACACGATAGGAGGCGTACCCCTCCTCATCACCTGGTGACCGATCTGCTTTACCGGTCTCGTGCATGACCGGCGGCTGGACGGGCGTACCCTCACCTTTGGCAACGAAGGCGCGCTGTTCATGAATGCGATGACGTGGTGGGATCACGAAACGGAGAGTATCTGGTCGCAGCCGTGGGGCACGTCGATTGCAGGAGATTTGCGGGGCCGGTCACTGACCCTGATTCCGTCCGAGTTGAGAACCTGGGGCAGTTGGATTGCCGAGCATCCCGATACCCTGGTGCTGGCGGACGAGCGCGAGCGGGACGGCTTCCTGTTTCCGCAGCGCAGACAGATCTTCAACGAGCGCTTCGTGATAGGCGTATCGATTCAGGATGACGCCGCCGCATACTACTTCCCCTCGGTGGGAAACGTCGGGGTCAGAAACGACACCCTCGGCGATTTCCCGGTCGCCGTTTTCGTTGACTCAGAGACGAAGGCCATCTCGGTTCTGCTGCGCAACGGCGTCGGCAGGCCCGCTGACGAGGACGCCGTAGTGCCGGACGTCCTCACGTTCCAGGTAGACGATCAGGGCGTTGCGACGGACGTTGAGACCGGCACCGTCTGGGACGTCGAGCGCGGGCTCGCAACGGCCGGCCCTCTGCGCGGCGCGGCGATCCAGAAAGTTCCCTACACCCCGGCCTTCGACTGGGCATGGGAAGACTTCTTCCCGCACTCTACGTTCTGGGGCGACAACAACGGCAAGGTGCCGCCGCCCCAGGGGTAATGCCGGGATTTCTTCCCGCATCAACGGACCCGGTGCGCCCTCAGACCGGCCATCCTACGCGTTGTTTACGCCCCATGCCGTAACCACATCCGCAATGAAATCGACGTGATATCGCCGAATATCCTGGTGCACCGGGAGGAGCAGGCTCTCGCGGGCCAACCGCACCTCGTTGACGAAACTTTGCTGCGGAAGGATGTCCGGCAACACCGGCCATGCCCACGCGCCGATGCCTTCCGCCCGCAACGTGTTCAGAAGCTCATCCCGCTTCTGAACACGAATCGGAAACGCCCACGGACAGTCCCCGATTCCCAGGTCCGGCCTCATGAATGAGATGCCGCGCGCGCCGCGCAACGCCATCAGAAAGCCGTCGTAGTTCTGTCTGCGCCGCTCGCGGATCCGCGTGACCCGTGGCGCAAGGCGGCTCATCAAACGCTGCGAGAACGGATCAATCGCCGCCGATGCCACCACTTCCACCCGGCCCTCGTCTGAAATCGCCCGCGCGAACTGGCGGCGGATGGTTGCAGACCCGCTCTTGAATATCGCCCACTTCAGGACTTGGCGTATCACGAATGTGTTGCTGTTCGAACGGTTGGGTAACGGCTCGGGAACCTCGAGGCCGCCTGCGGAGTAGTATCCCGCGCCGGTCCTGAGCGGCAGAATCTTGCGGTAACTGAAAATGCCGAACGCGCCCGTTGACCCGAGCGGCTGGCCTTCGTGCTGCGAGAGGAACGAGTGGGCGCAGTCCTCGATGAGCGACATCGACGCGTACCGGCAGAACTCGACGGCGCGGTTCAGATCGTTCGCGAACCCGAAGTAGTGCACCAGGAGGAGCGCCGTGTCGTCCGGCCTACGGTTGGCGTCCAGCCACGTCCAGTCCGGCGTGAGGTCATCGTTGACAGGGTAGAAGCGGACCGGGAACCCCAGGGGCGGCAGCACATCCACGGCCGTGTCGCATATATACGCGGGCACAAGCAGCGATCCACCTCGTAGATTGCGCATGCCTGCCGCGAGCGCCTGCCGGGCATATCCGAATAGCTGGACGTCGGATGGCGCCTCCCCTCCATCCTTGCTCGCCATCAGGGCGCGCATCCCGTCCAGCGGTGGAAGAAGTGGCTCTCCAGAGACGTTCACGGTGTGATTTTACTCGCCGTCTCGCCCAACTTCCCGCGGGCCCTCGGCCCTACTCCACGCGTCCAGAAATCAGGTCGCCGAACGCAACCGTGCCGAGCGTCTTTCCGCCGTCTGTGGCGATCTCGGCGGTTCGGTATCCCTCGGTAAGAACGGCCTCGATCGCAGATTCGATGGCGTCCGCCTCTTCCTGCAGGCCGAATGACCAGCGGAGCATCATCGCTGCGCTCAGGATTGAACCGCACGGGTTCGCGATGCCCTGTCCGGCAATGTCAGGCGCCGACCCGTGGATCGGCTCGTATAGCGCCGGCTTGCCGCCGCGGAGCGGCTTGCCATCGGCCGGTGGCAGCGACGACAGGCTGGCGGATGGCAGCATGCCCATCGAACCGGCCAGCACCGACGCCTCGTCAGAGAGGATGTCGCCGAACATGTTTTCCGCGACGATGACGTCAAACACCGCCGGCCTGACCACCAGTTGCATCGCCGCGTTGTCGGCCAGCATGTGTATCAGCTCGACGTCCGGATACTCCTGCCCTACCTCGATCGCCATCTCTCGCCAGAGGCGGGACGATTCCAGCACGTTCATCTTGTCCAGGGAGTGCAGCCGCTTGCGGCGGCGGCGCGCAAGCTCGAAGCCGACGCGCAACACCCGCTCGATCTCCTGCTCCGTGTACTTCAATGTGTCCACCGCGCGCCGCCCTCTGGACGTGGTCCAGCGCTTCTTCGGCTTGCCGAAGTAGAGGCCGCCGGTCAACTCGCGCACGATGATGAGATCGACGCCCTCCAGCCGCTCAGGACGCAGAGGGCTGGCGCTGATCAGCTCCGGATATACCTTCACGGGTCGCAGGTTCGCAAACAGGCCAAGGGATTTTCTCAGAGCGAGGATCCCGTCTTCCGGCCGCGTCTTCGCCGCCGGGTCGTCCCACTGCGGCCCGCCAACCGCGCCGAACAGCACCGCGTCGCTTGCCAGGACCACGTCTTCCGTGGCCTTCGGTAGCGCCTCGCCGAAATCGTCGATGGCGTTGCCGCCAACAGGGCCGGTACCCCACACGAACTTGTGTCCATAGCGGCCGCCAACGGCCTCCAGCACCTTCATAGCCTCGGCCGTTACCTCAGGGCCGATGCCGTCTCCGCCAAGAACCGCGATCTTTACTTCCACTTTTTATTTCCTGCCTGAACCCTTGCTAAAAACTGATAGAAGTTGGAGCGGCGAAACGCCGCTGGTCTATCTACCAGCGCGCCGGATGCTTTGCCTCGAACGCCGCGATCAGGTCTTCTTTCTTCAGCGTCCGGCCTATCTCGTCGAGGCCTTTGAGCAGCGACTCTTTCCTGAACGGTTCGATCTCGAAGCTCACCGACCAGCCGTCGTCGTCTGTGACGGTTTGCGCCTCCAGGTCAACCGTTGCCGAGTAGCCGGTGCGCTGGAGCGTCTTGCCCATCATAGTGTCGACTTCGCCCTGCGCCAGGACTACCGGGAGCATGCCGTTCTGGTAGCAGTTGCCCGTGAAGATATCGGCAAAGCTCGGTGCTATGAGCGCCTTGAAACCATACTCGCCAAGCGCCCATGGCGCGTGCTCCCGTGACGAGCCCGAGCCGAAATTAGGGCCGGCCACCAGGATGCTCGCGCCCTGGTATCGCTCCTCGTTGAGAATGAACTGCGGGTTCGGCGTCCCATCTTCCAGGTACCGCCAGTCAAAGAACACGAACTCGCCGAATCCGGTCCGCTCAATCCGCTTGAGAAATTGCTTCGGAATGATCTGATCGGTATCAACGTTCGCACGGTCCATTGGCGCCACCAGGCCCGTCAACTTTTCGAATGGCTGCATCTGGTTTATTGCTCCCTCAGAGCGTAAGGCCCTTGTACGGCGGCACTGCCAGGTGATCGCCTACGATCTCATGCCGCTTCTCTTGCATCTCGTGAATCCGGGTCATCGATTTGTAGGCCAGCACTGCCGGTATGATCATGAACAGGTCCGCCAGTATGACCACCCATGCCAGCGTCAGCCGATCGTCGATTTCGTTCGTTGAGAACCGGGTGCGGAAAAGGACGTTGAGCGTTATGACGATTGCCAGGGTGATCCACCAGGCGTCGATCCACCATTTCGAAGAGCGGGATTTCCACTCCTCGCCGCCGTCCGTGCTACCGTCCGGGTCACTGCCCCGCCAGATTTCGCCAAATATCTGCGCGCCTTTGAAGAAGTTAAAAAGCGGCACGAATAGCCACAACATCGCCGAGGTTCCAGAAAATCTCTGGCCTTCCGACTTTAACGTCAATAGATTCCGGTTCGCCTGGTAGGCGAACGACGCGACCATTACCGATATGACCACGAACAGGAACAGAAACCCGGAAAATATCCCGAACTCGATATCGCGCGCTGATTCCAGTCTCGATCCCAGATCGAACGCGTTGCCGCATACCCCCATAACTTCCCCGGTCACCGGATCAGACTCGCAACTGATTTGGTGCTCGATCAGAAAATCGTTGATTCCAGTTGTGGATAGATCAGCGGGCAGAAAAGTGAACTGGGTGTCTTCCCAGTCAGCGAGCGCCTCTCGCTCTCGGTACTGGGCCACGGCCGATGCGATGGCCAGGACAACCCAGAGCGCCAGAAGCATTTTGATAACCAGGATCTGCCGATCGTTGGAGTCGTAGCGGTACGGCTCCTCCTCCTCTTCCCTGAGCGTCCGCCCGACACGCTGCCTTCCGGTGACGTCGAACGGATTCAATGTGCGGAGTCCGCGCCCCCGCGGCTGAACGCGACGGCTTCTGTCCTTGCCACCGCCTCTCCCCGCCCCGCGCCGCGGTATGGGCCGCATCGGGTCTACTGGCTGATTACGCCTTGGATTCCCCTGGGAGTTGCGCCTCGGCATGGCTACTGGTCGCGGTACTCCCAATCCCGAATGTCTACGAAGTGGCCCGCGACGGCTGCCGCCGCGGCCATTTCAGGGCTTACCAGGTGCGTGCGGCCGCCCTTGCCCTGCCTGCCCTCGAAGTTCCGGTTGGATGTTGATGCGCAGCGCTCGCCGGGGCTGAGGACGTCCGGGTTCATGCCCAGGCACATCGAGCAGCCTGCCTCCCGCCATTCGAAATTAGCGTCCTTGAATACCTGATCAAGACCCTCTTTTTCGGCGAGAATTTTGATCGCCGCGGAACCGGGCACAACCATCGCACGCACGCTGTCGGCGACGCGGTGGCCCTTCGCCACCGCGGCCGCGGCGCGCAGGTCCTCCAGCCGGCCGTTCGTGCATGAGCCGATAAACACCCGGTCAAGTTTCAGATCCTGAATCGCCGTCCCCGGCCGCAAGTCCATGTACTCCAGCGCCCGCGCCGCGTTCTCCGCAAGCGCGGGGTCTTCGTAGTCGCCCGGGTCCGGCACGTTGCCGGTCACACCGATTCCGTGGCCGGGGTTCGTGCCCCAGGTGACGGTTGGCTCGATCTCTGCGGCATTTATCACGATTCGCGTGTCGAACTCCGCTCCATCATCCGTTGCGAGTTGCTTCCACTCCTCGACGGCGCGATCGAAGTCTGTGCCTTTCGGAGCGTGCCTTCTACCTTCAACATACGCAAAAGTCGTCTCGTCCGGACGGATCATGCCGGCGCGCCCGCCGCCCTCGATGGTCATATTGCAGACCGTCATGCGCCCTTCCATAGACATACTCTCGATTGCCGCCCCTGTGAACTCAACGGCGTGGCCGGTCGCCCCTGCAACGCCCATCTGGCTGATGATGTGCAGTATCAGGTCCTTCGGCCCCGTTCCCGCGGGCAGGTCTCCATCGACATGGATTTCCATCGTCTTGGGACGCGACTGCACGACACACTGTGCCGCCAGAACGTGTTCAACCTCTGACGTCCCGATACCGAACGCAAGGGACCCGAAAGCGCCATGCGTGGCCGTGTGGCTATCTCCGCACACGATCGTCATTCCCGGCTGGGTGTAGCCCTGCTCCGGGCCGATCACATGGACGATGCCCTGGTCCGGGCTGTTCATATCGTAAAGACGGAAGCCGAAATCTGCCGCGTTCTTGTCGAGAACGTCGAGCTGCTTCCTGGCGATCTTGTCCGCGAACGGAAGGTGCCGGTCGCTTGTCGGCACGTTGTGATCGGCCGTCGCGATGGTCAGATCCGGGCGGCGAACTTTGCGGCCCGCGAGTCTGAGTCCCTCGAACGCCTGCGCGGATGTCACCTCGTGCACGAGGTGGAGATCGATGAATAGCAGCGCGGGCCGGCCTTCTGGCTCCTCGATAACGTGAGAGTCCCAGATCTTCCTGAACATCGTCTTAGGCAACGGTCTTTGATACCTCCGTGCTGCCATGCCCCGCGTTATTACGCGGCGGCATCCCGCAGCTATTGAACTGAGTTAGGCCCGTCGGGGCGACCAATTGTGCCACGGGCCGTGACTCGCGGCCACGGGCACTCTATTTTCGACTACGAGTCAAACCGACTGCTCGGGTGCAGGGCCGACATCACCGGCCATGGCGAGAACGCGGTTTATGGCGTTCACATACGCCTTCGCAGACGCTACCACTATGTCCGTTGAACTCCCGCGGCCGGCGTAAATGTGGCCGTCCCGGCCCCGTACCCTGATCGTCACCTCGCCGAGCGCGTCGATGCCTTCGGTCACCGAATTCACGGCAAACTCCGTGAGTTCGATCTCCTCGTCCACCATGCCGTCGATAGCTTTGCAGACGGCGTCTACCGGGCCGGTGCCCTGCGACGTGTTGGAGCGCTGATGGCCATCCGGCGCCGTCAGCGTGATCGTCGCCGATGGCACCTCGACATCGCCCGCCGTCACATGGACATTATCCACCCGGTAGGCCCGCGCGATATCGGCGTACCGGTGTTGCTCTGACATCAGCGCCTCGAGGTCGAGGTCCGTGACTTCTTTCTTTTGATCGGCGAGGTCCTTGAACGCTGTGAAGGTCGTCGCCAGCTCTTCATCGGTCAGGTGGTAGCCAAGATCGGCAAGCCGCGACCTCAGCCCGGCCCTTCCGCTCAGCTTGCCCAGCACGAGTGCTTCTCCGCGCCAGCCAACGGAGTCCGGCTCCATGATCTCGAACGTTGTTCGCTCCT
>JADFPB010000208.1 GCA_022562515.1 Chloroflexota bacterium
CCAGAGCAATCAGATGAGGCCCCCGAAGCATCACCGGCGCCCGGGAGCACGCCGGAAGCGCAGGCAGAGCGCAGGACCGGCGGCGGCTGTTCCGCTCCCGGTCATGGGGGAGGACCGCCTGAGGCAGCGTCTGCCGGGCTTTTGCTGATGCCATTCGCGGCATGGGCGTGGCTCAAACTACGCCGCGGCCGATTCTCCAGCCAGAGCCGCTAAAGGCGAACATCTCGGGCCGCGCCAAGCAGGCCCGCAAGCGTCCCGCCCAGTATCGCTTTCTTCGCATCGTCTGAGACGAACGTACAGTGCGTCCGGAACGCCTCCAGCGACTGCTTGTGGGTCATATAGAAGTTCACCACAGGGTAGTCAGAGCCCCAGACCATACGCGTGCCGAATCGCTCGTACGCGGCCTTGTAGATCCACTGTGTGTCCGAGTACGGATACTCCCATTTCTGGTCGTCATCGCTGAGATAGGAGAAGCCCGAAAGCTTCAAATAGATATTCGGCAGCTCGGCAGATGCCAGCACATCGTTGAGCATCTGGTGGGGAGCCGGCTCACTGGCCCGCAACCCTGACATGTGGTGGCAGAGAACCGGCATGTCGGGAAACTTCTCGGCAACCCGCCGAAGCGCCGGCTGGTGGTGGGGGGCGCACGCGATAGAGGCGATCAATTTTGCATCCGCCGCAACGCCAAGGAAATCGAGGCCCTCCTGGGACGTTAGCCATGCACCGTCGTCTTCATTGGCGAGATAGTGGGTGAAGCCCTTCATCGGCCACCTCTCGATAGCCGCCTCCATGCGGGATGCCGCGCCCGGCGTGTGGTACGTATCGGACCAGGAGCTGTCGACGTCGGCGTACTGGTAGAGCCTTCCCGGATAGCGCCTCACCGCTTCAGCAATGTAGTCGTTGTTGTTCGGATTGTGCTCGATCTGTGCCGAGACGATAGTCGCCTGCTGCACGCCGTTCAGGTCCATCTGGCTGATCAGCTGTTCAATCCGGCCCCTGCTCTCCGGGTCCGGCACGGGAGGGTCATACGGCCAGTACTCCCAGCCATGGCAATGCGAGTCGATGATCATGAGCGCCTCTCTACCCCTGGCTCTCCTTCGGCCTCCCGGAACACAGGCCAGCCATATGTAACGTGGGTCGCAATCCTACCGCGCGGCTCGCGGTCGCGTTCTACTTCCGATTAGCCGCGCCCGGAACGCGTAACGGGTTGTTCACACCCGCGAAACACTCCGGAAACATTCACCAACTAGTCTGCTGCCAATCTCCGCAGCGGAACATCGCGCGTGGAGCGTGGAAACGTATAGGCCGGCACGCCGGCAGAACTGAAGTGGGTGGAGGAATATGGATTCTGGCAATATCGCATGGATGTTGACCGCGTCGGCCCTGGTGCTCTTCATGACACCCGGCCTGGCCTTCTTCTACGGAGGACTGGTGCGCGGCAAGAACGTCGTCAACATGATCATGCTCAGCTTCATGGCGATGGCCGTTGTCGGCGTGGCCTGGATCCTCTGGGGCTACTCGCTCGCATTCGGCAGTGGCAACGAGATTATCGGCAATTTCGATTTCATCGGCTTCAAGGACGTCGATCCTGAAATCGGTCCGACCGATGGCTACAACTCTATGACCGTCGCCATCTTCCAGGGCATGTTCGCCATCATCACGCCGGCCCTCATCACGGGCGCGGTCGCCGAAAGATTCAAGTTCACGACGTACCTGATTTTCCTGGTCCTCTGGATGACTTTCGTGTACGCCCCCATCGCACACTGGGTGTGGGCGGATGAGGGGTGGATCCTGGGCATCGGCGCCGCTGACTTCGCCGGTGGCACGGTGGTCCACATCAACGCGGCCATGGCGGCCGTCGCGGCAGCGGTTCTGGTCGGGAAGCGGCGGGCGGTCGAGCGCGGCGTGGAGCCGCACAACGTGCCTTACGTGATCCTGGGCGCGGCCATCCTCTGGTTTGGATGGTTCGGGTTCAACGCAGGCAGCGGCCTCGCCGCCGACGGGGTCGCCGTCAACGCCTTCATGGTGACCAACGCGGCCGCGGCAATGGCCGCGCTCACCTGGGTACTTCTCGGCTACGCGACGACAGGGCGGGCGAGCGCCGTTGGCGCCGCCTCGGGCGCCGTCGCGGGCCTCGTTGCAATCACCCCCGCCGCCGGCTCGGTGGGAGCGATGGGCGCCCTGGGAATCGGCCTCGGCGCCGGCCTCCTGACCTGGCTGGCCGTTCGCTACCGCCACAAGCTCCACATCGACGACGCGCTGGAAGTCTTCGCCATCCATGGGATCGGCGGGATGTGGGGTGCCCTGGCAACCGCAATCTTCGCCGTGGGCGGAGTCGGTATCATCGACACGGACGGTGGTGGATACGGCGACTGGCACCTTTTGTGGGCGAACTTACGCGCCGTGGGCGCTACCCTCAGCTACTCATTCGTCGTGACCTTTGCAATACTCATAATCCTGGACAAAGTACCGGGCCTCGGCCTCCGGGCTAGCGAAAGCGACGAGGATGCTGGATTGGACATATCGCTCCACGGTGAGCGGGGATATGTCGGCGACGGCGCTGATTAGACTTGGCCTGATAACGTGAGGCATGAAATCGATAGACGCGGTGGGGCTGCCGCAACAGGCAGCCCCACCGAAGGAAGTGAACCATCATGATCAAAATTGAAGCCATCGTAAGGCCGGAGCGCGTCAATCTGGTAATCGACGCACTCGTGGACGTCGGATGCACGGGGTATCACCTGTTCAACATCCACGGCGCCGGGCAGCAAGGGGGGGTCGAGGTCTTCACCGGCCGCGGCGCAGGCACAGCCACCCGCTCAGCACTGCCAAAGACGTTGCTCACAGTGGTGGTCAGCGAAGCTAATAAAGAAGGCGTTATTCAAGCGATCATCGGCTCCGCCAGAAGCGGCGAGGAAGGCGCCATCGGCGACGGCAAGATCTTTATAACGGAGATCTCTGACGCCATCAGGGTCCGCACCGGTGAGCGGGGTGACGACGCGATCTAGGATGCAGCCGGACCCGGCCTGTCTTTGTTCGACAGGGGACCGGCACGCATAGAAGCGGTGGGAGCATGCGGCGGGCACTCCCACCGCTTCGCATTTCAAGTTGTATGTGCATCGTTGTATGCAGCCGGGGGGCTGGGATAAGATTTGAGATGGAGTTAGCCCTTGTTAGCCCGGTGCCTTTATGGCACGCGAGATCGGATTCGACAGGGCGAGCATGAGATCCGCAGGAGCGTAGCTCAGTTGGCTAGAGCACCGGTCTCCAAAACCGGCGGTCGGGGGTTCGAGTCCCTCCGCTCCTGCCAGTAACTTCCCGGTACTTCCGGGTCGCGGTCAGAACGGAAACTGTGGCTTTGCCGGAAGGAACTTCCGGCCCAGCCGTAATGGCGTCCGGAATGGCGCAAAGACATCTGCCGAGGTGTCGGAATTGGTAGACGAGCAGCGTTGAGGGCGCTGTGCCCGTAAGGGCGTGCGAGTTCGAGCCTCGCCCTCGGCACCACTCTTTCCTGTTATTTGGCCCGATCTGCGGGAGCGTGTGCCGTAGTACTGGTGGCATCGCCTGGAGACATCAGGGTGGCGCCGCTGGTTGGCGGACTTCACGAGCGTGCAAAAAAATAGCAGAATGTATTCAGCGGCGACGTAGCCAAGTGGCCTAAGGCAGGGGTCTGCAAAACCTCAATTCGGCGGTTCGAATCCGCCCGTCGCCTCCATCAATACAAATCCAGTTTGAGATCGGCCCCCTGTTTGGGGGGCTTTTCGCGTCACACTGGAGGCGTTTGACCAAGGTTTTGACCACTTGTGGCTTCTGAGAAACCCGATTTCTGTCCGCTCACTGGCGCCCGCCGCCCGACGTTCACCATACTCCCAGCCACACCGCGGTCAGGCATCGAGTGTGCAAGGCGCGATAGTGCGCCGGTGGGCTTCCGGTGGTCATGGGCGAGGTCAGGCCGGGCGAGCGAAGCTACTCCTAGAATTTCCAGCGTATCCGCCACGTCGTGCCGCCCATCATCTTCGGACCTGGGATTCGCGGGCAATTCAGCGGATGTGCCGGCGGCGAAAACCACGGCAAACGCCAGCAGCATAATGCAGCAAAAATAACGGCACTGTCTCCACATACAATCCAGATTAGATAGCGCTAATCACCCATGTAATCGGGGTAATCACCTACAAAGTATCCGTGGAATTCACAACATCCCAGTCATTGAGACACATCGGGCTGATGTGGCCTCGTATGTTTGAACCGCGCTGCCCGGTGAGATAAGTGGAATCACCCGCCGTTGATCAGGCCGCTGCGGGTGCGGGCAGCGATCTGTCGAGGAGTTCCTGGGTCATTCCACCGCGGCTAGAATCCGG
>JADFPB010000209.1 GCA_022562515.1 Chloroflexota bacterium
GGTGAGCAGATCAGGCAGTAAGTTTGCCCGGGCGGCAATTTTGGGCTCGCGAGAGAAGCTGGGAAAGGCAAGGGCTATCGAGACCACCTTCTCCACGCACGAAGCCATCGGCCGTTTCGTCGCGTGGACAATGAAGAACGCCTTCGCGCACAGCGATTAAGCGATTCTACGACCGAAGGCAGCTCGGGAAAGCCGGAGCTCCAGATACCGCTGGGACCTGTGAAGAGCCAAATCTCTTTACAAACTACCCTTTCTCCTTCCCGTTCCCTCTATATAATTGAGGTTCAAGGATAGGACGGCGGATTCTGGAGGGGATCCCTGTCAATTCGCGATAAGCGATCTGAACCCCCGGGCCGGTATGGCCCGCTGGACGCTGACAACGAGCGCCCTTCTCCTGAACGCACCTATTTCCTGGACGACGACCATCCCCGGGACGAGTGCGGCATCTTCGGCATATATGACCGGGACTCAGATGTGGCCCGCGCCACCTTCTTTGGACTCCACGCGCTGCAGCACCGCGGCCAGGAAAGCGCAGGAATCGCCGCGTCGGACGGCAAAAATATCCGCTTGCATGCAGACCTGGGGCTGGTGACCCAGGTCTTCCGTGAAGAAGACCTGCAAGGCCTGACCGGTCACATCGCAATCGGCCACAACCGCTATTCCACCAAGGGCGCACCCCGCCGCTACAACGCACAGCCATACCTCATCAAGGGCCCGGACATCGAGTTCGCCTTTGGCCACAATGGCAACGTCATCAACGCCGGCGAACTGCGGCGAGAACTGGCAGAGTGGGGCGTCAAGTTCAAGACATCGTCAGACTCCGAAGTGATTGCCCACCTTTACGCCAACGCCCCGGGCCAGACCTGGGAAGAGCGCTCCGCATACTGCATGCGCCGCCTGAAGGGCGCCTACTCGCTCGTGATAATGACTGCCAGTGAAGTGATCGGTGTGCGCGACCCGCTCGGCATCCGGCCGCTGTGCATCGGCACGCTCCACAACGGCTACGTCCTGGCTTCGGAGTCGTGCGCGCTCGATAACCTGGGGGCCACCTTCGAGCGTGAGCTCGAGCCCGGCGAAACCGTGGTGATCGACGAGACCGGCGTTCGCTCGAGCATCTGGTCCGGCACGAAAAAGAACGGGCACTCGATGTGCGTGTTCGAGCAGATCTATATTTCCCGCCCGGACAGCATTCTTGCCGGGCGGCTCGCGCACACCGCGAGGCAGGACATGGGACGCGAGCTGGCGAAGCTACACCCGGTCGATGCCGATCTTGTCATCGGCGTGCCGGACTCCGGGATTTCACACGCTACGGGATACTCGGAAGCGGCCGGAATTCCATACGGCGAAGGACTGGTGAAGAACCGTTACGTGAATCGCACCTTCATCGAGCCCGATCAGTCAATGCGCGAACTCGGCGTCCGGCTTAAGTTCAACCCTCTGCGCGACGTGATCGAGGGCAAGCGCGTGATAGTGGTCGATGACTCGATAGTGCGGGGAACGACGACGCCGCGAATCGTCTCGATGCTCAGAAAAGCCGGGGCGATCGAAGTTCATGTGCGAATCTCCGCCCCTCCGATCATCGCGACCTGCCACTTCGGCGTCGATATGAGCACGCTTGACCAGCTCATCGCTGCGAACCGCACTGTTGAAGAGATCTGCGAATTCATCGGCGCCGATACCCTGGGCTTCCTTGATGTCGAGCACCTGATGAATGCCGTCGGCGTGAGCGACAACTCTTACTGCCGGGGGTGCTTCACCGGCCGGTACCCGATACCCGTCCAGCTCGAGATGAGCAAAATGGAGCTGGAAGAGCCCCCAGAGCCCCCAGAGTCCCCGGCGAGCCCGGTCAGTCCCCAGCCAGCCGAGGCGAGAATAGAAGCAGACTGACCGCGACCGTCCCGCCCCGCCCTCACATCCAACGACCACCGCCGTATACTGAACCCCCGGGCTTGACTGAAGGATTCGCGTGAACTTCAGTATTCCGGCACGACTGCCTGTTTTTAACCGCTCAGGATCAGCTTGATGACCGGCATCACATATCGCGACGCGGGTGTGGATCTCGACGCCGCCGGACCGATCAAAGAGACGTTGAAACGGCTCTCAGGCCAGACTCATGGTCCCGACGTTTTTTCGATGCCCGGTTTCTTCGCCGGCGGGATAGATAATCCGTCCGACAGTGGTTCGCTCCTCATCTCAAGTACCGACAGCGTCGGTACCAAGGTACGAATCGCGGTTGCGGCAGGCCAGTACAAAAACCTGGGCCGCGATATCGTCAACCACTGCATCAACGATGCGCTAACCACGGGTGCCAGGCCGCTCTTTTTCCTCGACTACATCGGCATTGATAGCGCAGACGAAAAGCGTATCGTGCCCGTCGTCGAAGGCCTGCGGGACGCCTGTAAAGCCGCCGGATGCGCAATCATCGGCGGCGAGACGGCTTTCCTGCCCGGCGTCTACAGCAACGGAGATTTCGACCTCGTCGGATTCATCGTCGGCACCGTGCGGAAGGAAGACGTCCTGCGCCCTCGGGAGACCGCCACAGCCGGCGACATTCTCATCGGCGTGCCCTCCGCGGGCATCCACACCAACGGAGCCTCGCTGGTGCGCAAAGTTTTTAGCATTGACAACGACCCCGCCGTGCTGGCTAAAGCGCCGGAGGGTCTGGGCCGGACCCTGGGCGAGGCCCTGCTCGAGCCGCACAGGAGCTACCTGGATCCGCTTGCGCCAATCATGAGCGACATCCGCGGGATGGCGCATATCACAGGGGGTGGAATTCCGGAGAACCTGCCCCGCACACTGCCGGAAAACGTCGCCGCTAGAATCGACCGCAGCACATGGGAAGTTCCGGAGCTATTCCGCCTTATCCAGGCAGCCGGAAAAATTGAAGATACGGAGATGTTCCGCGTCTTCAACATGGGCGTCGGGATGATCCTGATCGCAGCGCCGGATAAGGCGGACGGTGTGATTGGCGCGGTCGACGGCGCATGGAAGATCGGTGAGCTGATAGACGCAGGCAGCGCCGACGGGCAGCGTGTCGGAATTACCTGACCCACCCAGGCACAAACCCAGATACAAACACCAATATAAGCACGAACCTACTGAAAGAGCAGATCCGGTGGCCTACGCACTATTGAGCGTCTATAACAAACAGTCGATCATCGACTTTGCCCGCGTCCTCTCGGAGGCCGGCTATGCGCTGATCAGCACCGGCTCCACCTACGAGACCGTCTCCTCGGCCGGTGGCCTGGCGATCAAGCAGGTGGCGGACGTGACCGGATCACCGGAGATACTTGATGGCAGGGTCAAGACGCTCCACCCCATCATCCACGGAGGCATCCTCGCCCGACGCGATCAAGAGCGGCATCTAGCAGAGATGGATGAGCAGGGGATCACTCCGATTGACGTTGTCGTCTCAAACCTTTACCCATTCGTAGAAACGATTTCGAAGCCCGATGTGAGCCTGGAAGAAGCCCTGGAGAACATCGACATCGGCGGACCTGCGATGATGCGAGCCGCGGCCAAGAATTTTCCAGATGTCATCGTCGTGATTGACCCGGCCGATTACGGCCGGGTGGGCGACATGATCAAATCCGGCGGCGTTCCGCTGGAGGAGCGCAAGCGGCTGGCCGCCAAGGCCTTTCAGCACGTGGCCGTCTACGACTCCGTCGTCTCTTCGTACCTGCGGGAACGGCCGAGCGAGACGGGCCGGTTCCCGGTTGAGTTCTCCGGTGGATGGAATCTTGTCTCTACCCTGAAGTACGGTGAGAACCCACACCAGCCTGGCGCACTCTACGCCACTCCTGGCATCGCGGCGGGGGTGGCCGGGACAAAGCAGCTCCACGGCCCTGAGCTTGGCTACATCAACTATCTCGACGCCGACAGCGCGTGGCGATCTGTGAGCGGCCTGTCGGGCACCGCTGTATCGATCGTCAAGCATGCCAATCCCTGTGGGCTGGCTCTTCACAACGATCAGGCCGAAGCCTACCGCAGGGCCCTCGCGGGAGACCCGATATCGGCCTACGGCGGCATCGTGGGGTTCAATACGAGCGTGACGGCCGCTACCGCGGAGGCGATGAAAGGCGTCCTGTTCCACGTCATCGTGGCGCCCTCTTACGAATCGGAAGCGCTCGAAATACTCTCCAAGCGCAAGAGCGCGCGAATCCTGAAGATCGAACGGCCGGCGCCGCGTGTGCTGCTGGTCCATTCGATCTCAGGCGGTGTTCTTGTCCAGGCGGTCGACCCCGTCGATGAGGGCCCGGACGACTGGGAGGTCAAGACGGAGCGAGCACCGACCGCGGACGAAGAGCGGGACCTGAAATTCGCCCTTTACGCCTGCGCCATGATCAAAT
>JADFPB010000210.1 GCA_022562515.1 Chloroflexota bacterium
GAGGCGCCGAAATCATCAGACGTCAACGCGGAGCCATGTAAAGCAAATTGCGCTCTCGTGTCTGGCCAGCGAGCGTGCTTCGGCGGTATGCTTACGAACGTCGAATCGAAATTGAATCGACTGATTTCTCCGCTTCAGCCGAAAGAGACCCTTGCGATGCCCAAAGTCCTCATGCCGATTGGCGATGCTACGGAAGTTTTGGATACGATGTACCCATATTTTCGGCTGCCCGAAGACGATTTTGAAGTCGTCGTGGCCGGTCCCCAGGCCCGGTTGTATCACATGGTGCTGCACGAGATCCCGCCCGCCGCCGATCCGCATTGGGACATCACTCAAGAGCGGCCTGGTTATCATATTCAGGCGACGGCCGCGTTTCGCGACGTCGATCCGAGCGAATACGCCGGGCTGTTCATCTCCGGAGGCCGGGCGCCTGAGTATCTCCGTTACGACCAGGATCTTCTGCGCATCACCAAACATTTCTTCGAGACCGGCAAGCCGGTGGCTTCCGTATGCCATGGCATCGAGATCCTCACTGCCGCCGGCTATACGACCCAGCTCATCTACGATCCCCCGCAGATCGGCTATCACAACTTTGACTACACGCGGGGCTACAAGACCTGGTGGTGGGTACGCGGGCAGCACGCCGATCCGTACATGTCCGACCCGGAGGTGCCGCAGCCGATAGGCGCGCAGTGGCACAAGGTGAAGTCGGTTGAAGCGATGCGACTATTTCGGCGCAACCAGGGCGTGCAGCGCTACGATCGCGACCACACGATCTCCCGCATAGCGCAGAGCGCCATCGACTGGCTGGAGACCAATCACAGGCAGAAGAAGTTCTTCCTCTGGGTGGACATGTGGGACCCGCACGAGCCGTTCGACCCGCCCTGGTACGACATTGCCCGCTACCATGACCCCGATTTCGACGGCGACCGCGTCTACTACCCGCCATACGGACGTGCAAACTTTCTCGATGACGCCGAGCGGGCATATGTGAAGGCCCTGTACGCCGGACTGGTGACGCAGGTTGACCGGTGGGTTGGCCGAATTCTGGAAACCATCGAGCGGCTGCAACTCGACAAGAACACCCTGGTGTTGCAGCTGACCGACCACGGCCACCTCTTCGGCGAGCACGATCTGGAAGGAAAGCCCGGCGGCCAGCTCGGCAACCTGTACGAGACGACAACGCGTGTGCCGATGATGATGCGCCATCCGGACGGCCTTGGCGCTGGAAAACGTATCCAGGGCCTCGCACAGCCAGTCGATGTGCTACCCACGATCCTCGAATTCCTGGATGTGGACCCGGCGAAGAAGAGCGATGAGGAGTCCGGCCAGATTCTCGATTTCGGAGCCGCGGCAGAAGAGCATGAGGTCCATGGCAGATCGCTCTGGCCGATGGTCCGGGGCGAGGGCGGCTCTATTCGGGACCACGCCGTATCCGGACGCTTCCCCGCTCTTGTGGGTGGCGAGCAGAGACAGCCCGGCGTCGGACACCTCTTTGATGGCTGGGTAGGCTCGGGCCGTATCGTCGAAGCGCTCACGGTGACCGAAGAGAACTGGGCGATGATCTGCAGCCCGCGCGACCGCGAGTCCGAGCTTTACGACCTGGCGGCAGACCCGGACCAGCTGGACAACGTGATCGCAGATCACCCCGGCCGCGCCGGACGCATGTACCAGCAGGCCGTGGACGCTCTGAAGGCGGGAGGCGCCTCCGACGCGCGCCTGCGTCCGTTCCTGGAGGACATCGGCTCGGAGCCGCTCAGCGACTCGGAGCCCCTGTGGATGTTCCGAGACGACCATGGTCTGTCTATCGCCTACCCGACGAAAGGCGAGGCGGAAACGGCCGGCCGGGACGCCGAGGGCAATCCCATCCGGAAGATCGAGAAAACGACTTTCGGGAAGCTGCTCGCGGACGATGAGAAAAACCTGGTCTTTGTACACGGGCAGTATTACTGGGCCAGTGACCTCACGTAAGCGGGTGATCTCAAGTATCTCGGGGAACGCACGATACTGATGCCACTGCTTGCGCTTCCGGCTGCCGATCTGGCAAGTCTCAACGCGTCCGTGGGGGAGCTGATCTTCCTTGGCATCTCCGCCTTCCTGATCGGCATCTTCGCCGGGATGATCGGCGTGGCCCTGGGCTTCATTCGGCTTCCCATCCTGCTGGCCTTCGGATTCAACCCGGCCGTAGCGGCTGGAACCAACCTTGGCGTCAGCATCCTCGGCGGGGCAACCGCTTCCTGGCCGCACTGGCGGGGCGGCAGGGTAGTCATGCGCGTCCTGCTCGTCGTCGGGATACCCGCAGTCATCGGGTCGTTCCTGGGGGGACTGTTCGCCAACGATGTGAAGGCGTGGATCCTCCTCGCGCTGATCGCCATCATCCTCGGCATCTCCGGGCTCGTCACATACCGGCAGTGGTGGATCGTCGCGCACTCCCCCCTCCGGCCGATCCGGCACCGTCCGCCGACGCCGTCCGATGACCCAACCGGAGTCTCCAATCTCCGGCCCGGCCGGATAGCGGCGGACAGCGGCATCGGAATCGTCATCGGGCTCATCGGAGGCGCCGCAGGGCTCGTTCTCGGCTCCCTGAGACTTCCGTTCCTCCTGAACGTGCTTCGCATGGACGCGCGTTACGCTGCGGGCACAAACAACGCCATCGGCGTCCTCGCGGGCACGTTCGGATTCGTGGGACACGCCTTGAACTCTAATTTCGATATTCCCGTCATGGCCGTGATGGGCGCGAGCGGCATGGTCGGCAGTTACATCGGCGCCACGCAGACCGGAAAAGTGAACCCCGCCTTGATGCGCCTGGTGATCGCCGTCATGCTCACCGCGGCGACCCCTATCGTCATCATCCGCGCCGTTATAGAGTTCCCGAACTGAGTCCGAATAGATCAAGAAAGCTGGCCGATTGGCAACGTATGTCCTCGTATCCGGCGCATGGCACGGCGGCTGGTGCTGGCGAAAAGTTACGCCGCTGTTGGAGGCCCAGGGCCACCGCGTGTACACGCCAACGCTGACCGGCCTTGGAGCGCGGGCCCACCTGCTCACGCGTGAAGTGAACCTCACGACCCATATCCAGGACGTCGCCGCGCTAATGCTCGCCGAGGATATGCACGATGTTGTGCTTGCAGGGCACAGTTACGGCGGCCTGGTCATCAGCGGCGTAGCCTGTAATGCGAAAGAGCGGCTTAGCCACGTCGCCTACCTTGACGCCATATTGCCCGTTGGAGGAAAGGCCGATATCGCCAACGGCGATAACTCACATCCCCTTGTCGCATCCGCGAACGCGTCTGGCAACGGCTGGAAAATCCCGGTCCCTGCGGTAGCGAACGGCCAGTTGATGGGGGTAACCGACACCGCAGACATCAAGTGGATGCTTGAACAGCTGACGCCGCACCCCCTGGCGTCGTTTCGTGAGGTTCTGAACCTGGATTCTCAGCAACCACACCCTGTGCCCGGCTCCTACCTGCTGTGCACGGGCGACGGGCGGGAGGACTCCGGATTCATCGCACACGCCGAGCGGGCGCGAACGCTGGGGTGGCCTGTCGACGAGATAAACACCGGCCATGACCTGATGATCACCGAACCGGAAGACACGGCCGCCTTCCTGCTGCGTTCGCTTATCGGCTAGACGTCGTACTCGATGATCGCCCTGCCGGTGATCTCCCCGGCCTGAAGGTCGTTACAGGCCTGATTGATCTCTTCCAGCTTGTAGCGCCGGGTCACCATCTCGTCGAGCAGCAACTTACCCTCTCTGTGCAGCCGCAGATACATCGAGAAATCGCGGTCCGGGTAAGTCGCGCCAAGGCTACCCCTGTAGCGCCGCTGGTGGAACATGAAGTGGCCGGGCCAGATGGTCATCTTCTGATCCGGCTGCGGCATGCCGATCAGCACGGCCATTCCACCATGATTCTCCGCTCCCGAGCCGCCGCTGCGCGTCACAGGCAGGATCTGTTCGGTCGTTATCGGAAACCCTATGGCATCGAACGCGTAGTCAACGCCGCCGCCTGATAGCTCGATCACCGCCTCGATTGGGTCCACATTCGAAGCGTTGACTGTGTGCGTCGCGCCCATCTTTTCCGCGAACTCGAGCTTCTCATCGTCCAGGTCCACCGCGATGATCGGGTAAGCCTCGAGAATGCTTGCCATCTGCACCGCCGCGATGCCGACGCCGCCGACGCCCCAGACCGCGACCGAGTCTTCCGGCTTGACCCCTGCGGTGTGGAGAACGGCGCCGGAACCGGTGAGAATGGCGCAGCCCACGATCGATGAGACGTCCATCGGTGTGTCGTCGTCCACCTTGACCACGTACTCGCCCGTCGTCAGAACGTCCTCG
>JADFPB010000211.1 GCA_022562515.1 Chloroflexota bacterium
GTGCTGGAGACCAAGGTAGACGACCCACAGATGGGCGCCGATGTGTGCCGGGCGCTCAACGAACACGGTCTCATGCATCACGCCATGGGTATTGGTACGGTCATGACCTCGCAAGCTGTCCGCAAAAGATTCATGGAGGCGGACGCCTCCTTCAACGCCGCCTGCCTGGCCGACACCCCGGAAGACCTCGACCCTGCTCTGGCGGATGAGTTCTCGACCTGGGTTTACGCCCGCTTCGTTCCCACGCCCGAGCAAATGGAAACAGCGCATCGGGCCGGCAAACGGCTGATCGCGTCAGGACTGGATGTCATGGAGAACGTCGAGCTCGCATTCGCTGCGATGCGCAACGGCGCCGACATCGCTCTCTCCAACCACCCCTTGGACCTTGCGTTACGTTGGGCCGCACGACGGCGGGACCGAGAGCGCGACTAACCCGCAATTACGCTCCGGGCCCCTGCACCGCCGTCAATATCCCGCGCATGTACCCGACACAGTAAGCGATGTAACTCCGGCCCTCTGGATCGCCGATGAGCCGCATGACGTGGTCGTAGTCGATCACGCCGTCATACGCCACCTCGTGCAGCGCACGCGCCACGTCCGCCATGTTCAGATCGCCCTCATCCGGGGCCACTTCCGAATACTCGCCCTGCGCCGGAAGCGTGCCCATCACGTTCCGGAAGTGAACGTGAAACAGCCGCTTCTGTGCACCGAAGTGCCGGATCATCCCAAACACGTCCTCACCCGACTCGTACCTGGTACCAACACAGAACGTAATGCCGTTATTGGCGTTCGGCACCGCATCGAACAGGCGGTCGAAAGATGCCTGGTTATAGAGAATCTGCGGAATCCCGTACGCGCGCGGCACGGGCGGGTCGTTCCCGTGCATCGCAACGTTCATGCCATGCGACTCCGCCACCGGAACGACGGCCTCATGCAGCCGGATCAGCCGCTCCCATTGCTGCTCCGCTGTCGGCGCGCCCTCAGGTAACGGGGCCTCCTTGACGGACTCCCGCATATCGATGTGCAGATACTGATAATCCCCCCGTCCCTCGCGCCAGCTGTACTCGCCGGCCTGCCTACCGGCCAGCAGGTCCGCAGCGGTGAAGATCTGAAGTCCAAGCAGCGGGATACCCGCCTCGCCGATCACGTCCGCGCTGTGTGCCGCGTTGTCGATAATCCGGTCGCTATCGTCCGAGCCCAGATATACGGGAAGAAGCTCTGCGCTCAGGAAATTGGCGCGCTCTATCTCCAACCCGTACTCGCCAAGTTGCTCGACCACTCTGTCCACTCCGGCGCGGTCGATTCGCCCGCCAGACTGCCGGTACCCGTCCACCATGTCGAGCGTAATGTCGACATAGTCAACGCCGATCTGCTTCAGGAACTTGAGGTCGTCCGGCCGCTCAAGCCAGTCAGGGCTGATGCGCGTCCCAATTCTGATCATCTCCTATCTCCGTCTCATTCGGGCCACGCGAAATCCGTCTCGAACTCCGGCTTGCCCTGGATGTCCAGCTTCACCCGGTACAGCTCGCCACCGCGGTGCTTTGAGCCGTCGTAACTCTCCGGCGAGTTCTCGCCCGTCTCGTTCCAGGCCGTGGTCACGTAAAGCTCGTTGAGGTCCGGGCCGCCGAACATGGCGCTGGAAGTCTGGGTCGCGGGGAAGCGGATGCGCCGCTCTTCCTTGCCGTCCGGGTCGATGCGAATCACGCACCCCCCGCCCCACATCGCCTGCCAGATGAAACCCTCGGCGTCCACCGTCAGTCCGTCGGGAAAGCCCTCTTCATCTTCGAACACGACCAGATCGCGCCGGTTCGAGAAATCGCCCGACGCAGCATCGAAATCGTACGCCCAGATCCTCTGCCTCGGAGTATCCACGTAGTACACGGTCGATAGGTCCGGCGAGAAGCCGATGCCGTTCGAAGTGCCTATATCGTCTTCCACGATGTGGATGCTCCCGTCCGGGTCGAAGCGGTACAGCTCCCCGCGATTCCCGTCCTGGTAATAGGTTCCGGCGAAGAACTGCCCCGCCGGGCTCGCCGCGACGTCATTGAACTGCAGCGGCTTCCCGCGCAGCATCCCGCGGTGGATGTACGCGATCTCCTCGCCCTCCCGCCAGAGGCCGATGCCGGACCAGCTCGCTACCACGAACCCGCCCTGCCTGTTGTTCGCGTACCCGCCGATGTACTCGCCCTGGTAGATCTTCCGGCTCGCGCCGGTCGCGGGGTTGTACTCAAACAGCCGCCCGGTCTGGATGTCGGTCCAGTTCAATACCTGCCGCTTCGGATCCCAGACCGGCCCCTCGCCCACCCTGCACTTGAAGTCGGCGATCATCTCCACTTCGTACGACATAAGCTCGGCAACCCCCGGTGCTCATGGCCTCGATTGGCGCCACACGACGCGCCAGCGGAGCCTACATCAAAAAACCCGGCCTGCGGTACGCCCGCCGCCATCGCGGTTATAGTGCCCTCGCCGGCAACACGGCGTCACAGACTTCCAGCACCCACCCCTCGAGAGCCCATGCCAACCATCCAGGAATACTCGACCAACCCCTACAAAGCCCTCGGCCTCAGGCCGGTCATCAACGCCACCTGCCACCACACCCGCGTCGGCGGCACGCTCATCCGAAAAGAGGCGCTCGACGCCATGCGCGCCGCGGCCGCCCACCACGTCAATATGAACCAGCTCCAGAAAGCGGCAGGCGACGTCATCGCCCGGCACACCCACGCGGAAGCCGGACTGGTCGTCTCCGGCTGCGCCGCCGCCATCCTCGCCGGAACAGCAGCCGTCCTCACCGGGAAAGACCCGGCCAAAATGCAGCAACTGCCCCATCTCGACGACAAGAAATCTGAGGTTATTGCAGAGCGCTTCCCACGCCGGACCACCGATGGCGGCTCCGAGTACATCCACTACGGCTACGCTCAAGCCGTCAGGACCACCGGCATCCGGTTCGTCGAGGTCGGCGACGGATCAGTCACCACCGCAGAAGAGTTGGAAGCTGCATTCACCCCGAATACCGCCATGGTCTACTGGGGCACAGGCGAGGTAGGTGGAAACTTGACCGTCGAAAAAGTCGTGGAAATCGCCGACCGCCACGAAGTTCCCGTGCTCGTCGACAACTCGAACAGCCTTCCGCCAAAACGGCACCTCTGGCGCTATATCGATGCCGGCGCCGCCCTCGTCACGTTCTCAGGCGGCAAAGGCATACGCGGCCCGCAGGGCTCAGGCATCCTGGCCGGGCGCGCTGAGCTGATAGAAGCCGCCGCCATGCAGTCCGCCCCCATCCAGGGAATCGCCCGCGTCGCCAAGGTCAGCAAGGAAGAGATCGTCGGACTGGTCACCGCCCTGGAAATGTACGCGGCAGAAGACGAAGAGAGCCTTCTATCTGACCAGCGAGCCCATGCTGACCTCCTGCTTGGCCGGCTCGACGGCATCGCAAACGCCGGCATCGAGCTACTCGACCCCGACCACCTCGGGAGGCTCTATCCAACCGTCTGGCTCACCGTCGGCCCCGAAACCGGCATGACTGCCGCCCAGGTACTGGAAACGCTCGAAGACGGCGAACCCTCGATCGCCGCGATGTCCTATTCCGACCCGCAGATCGTCCGGCTCGACGTCCGGCTCTGCGAGGAGTGGGAGATAGAAGCCATCGCGAAGCGGCTCCACCAGATACTCGGCTAGGCCCGCGCTACCTGCAAACCGGTCTCCCGCGTCCCCCCGGTCAGCGACGAAACACGTCAAATCCGTCTGGCATTTCTCTATGTATCGCTATGGCGCTCGCCGTACCTTACGAATACCCGGAAGCGGAACGGCTAGTGGCGTCCTGATGACCGCACTCACGTACATAACGCGTACGCCTATGCCGACAGCGCGATACCGGCCTGCCTCCCCGCGCAGTGGCGCGTGCACGCATGAACCGCGGGCCGATCGGTGAAACGCTGGATAACGACGGGCAATAAATCGATTTCGGAAGTTGGGGCAATGATCTTCTACACGCAGAGTCTGACAAGGCCACCGCAAAACGTACTCGGTGAAGCCGCGGGATCACCCGCAACTCCTGCCGCCCCACACCGCCAGGCCGGCGCCTCGACGGAGGCGCCCATGGTCGTCACCGGCATTCCGTTCGACCAGCCGGACCCGCAGACCTCGCAAACGCTTCGGCAGATGGCGCTCCACCTGGAAGGCATCAGCCAGGTATCTTTCGGCCGCTAGGCCGGCCGTCGCCCCGCCCTCACCACCTCCGACTTCTCGCGCGCCTGAGTGCTCCTGCACGGCCGCCGGCGCCACGTGGCTCTTTGTGATTGGAAGTGGAGCGTCTATAACGACCGCAGCTTC
>JADFPB010000027.1 GCA_022562515.1 Chloroflexota bacterium
CCCCGGAGCAGTTCGGCGTCATCGCAGAGCGAATCTACAGCAGATCCGGCGTAGTGCTCGTGACGCGCACCGATGACGCGGCGTTCGACGAAGTCCGGGCCCGAATCCCCGAAGCCCGGTTCAACGAGCTTGGGCGGCTCATCCATGCCGACCGTAGGGCCGACCGCACGGAATCGGCCGAGCTGCTGACCGGACTCGTTCTGGCCACCGCCGGGACCAGCGACCAGCGCGTCGCAGAAGAGGCCGCGGTCACGGCCGAACTGATGGGATGCGCCGTCGAGCGCCTGACCGACGTCGGCGTCGCCGGGTTGCAACGGCTGCTAGCGGCGCGGCCAGCGCTCGAGAAAGCGCGCGTAATCGTCGTCGTCGCGGGGATGGACGGCGCCCTTCCCAGCGTCGTAGCGGGGCTCGTCAAAGCGCCCGTCATAGCGGTGCCGACCAGCGTCGGATACGGCGCCGCGTTCGAAGGCCTCAGCGCCCTCCTCAGCATGCTCAACGCCTGCTCGCCCGGCGTCGTAGTCGTGAACATCGACAACGGATTCGGCGCCGGATACATGGCTGCAACCCTGATACGCGCCATGAGCGGCGTACAAGACTGACTGGCCTCTTCTCGCATATCGGGCACACCTGATCTTTGCGAGTGTCATATCATCTGAGCCGGTAGCATCTGATCAGCCGGATGCACGGGAAGTAAGGACGGGAGCCATGACGAAAGTTAGTCTCGTAAAGGGCGACGACCGCGATCGGAACGTTACGGCGGCCCTGGACTTGATATCGGACGAGATCGTCATCTCCGACAAACCAGTGATGGTCAAGCCGAACTTCGTCTCGACCCGGAACCAGCTCTGTGCGACCCACGTCGACGCAACCCGCGCTACCCTGGAGTTCCTGCGAGGCAAGGGCGTCAGCCAGTTCACCATCGCCGTCGGCCCGGCCGTCGGAACGGCAGACGAGGGGTTCGACAACTACGGATATCGGGCGCTTGCCGACGATTACGACGTCACGTTCTTCGACCTGAACAGCGACGAGCCGGTCGAAGTTCCCGCCTTTGACGCGAACCTCGGCGAACAGACCCTCAAGATGTCGAAGGCCCTCTCAGAGTCCTACGTCGTCTCAGTCTGCCCCATGAAGACCCACAATAACGTTGTAGTCACGCTGGGCCTGAAAAACATCCTGGTGGGCACCCTCTGCGGCAAATCTGAGAAGCAGAAGATCCACAAGGGCAGCCCGGCCATCAACCTGACTCTTGCAAAGATGGCGCAGCACGTCGCGCCCGACCTCACTGTCATCGACGGTACCGTGGGCATGCAGGGCGACGGCCCCGTGGGCGGCATACCCATCGACTCGCAGATGGCCCTCGCCTCCGCCCACGCCATCGCAGCCGACGTCATCGGACTCCAGGTCATGGGCTTCCGGCTCGAGCAGGTCGGCTACATTCGTTATGCCATGGAGCTACGCGGCATGACGATGGACGACATCGAAGTCGTCGGCGAAACCATCGAAGACTGCCGGATGGAGTTCCAGCCCCACGAGAACATCGCTTCACAACTGCAGTGGCCGGTCGAGGGCGACTGGCGCGTAACATTTGACCGCGTCGGCTAGGCCGTCTTTTCCAAAAGGGCAATTCCGGAATCGATCTTCCCGCGCAGCAAATCGACACTGGTTCGACGCCCGGCAATGAGGCATCCAGTTGAACACGTCTGAACAAAGTGGCTACGAGATCGAAATTCCTTACGGCACACAGAGTCTCACGGCCCGGGTGCCCGCAGGCAGGCTGCTGGGCACGCTTGATGTGAGCGATACGCCCCCCCTCAAGGATCGCGACCGTGCCATCCGCGACGCCATCGAAAATCCCATCGGACTCGACCGGGACATCTTCCGGATCGTCAGTCCCGGCGAGACGGTCGCCATCGTCGTCCCGGACTCGTTCAGGACCACTCGCGTAGAGCAAGTTCTGCCCGTCCTCATCGATGGTCTCATCGAAGCCGGCATCGCAGAAGGCGACATCACGTTCGTCTACGCCACCGGCACACATCGCGGCCCGACGCCCGATGAAGAGCGGCGCATTCTAGGGGACGGCATTTACGAGAGATTCAAGGGCCAGGCGTTCACCCACGACCCGCGCGATGAGGACAACCTGGTGTACGTGGGAACCACGAGCCGCGGCACCGAAGTCCACATCAACCGGCGCGTACACGAAGCCGACCGGATAATCGCGACGGGCGCCGTGGTCCTGCACTACTTCGGCGGCTACGGCGGCGGACGGAAATCGATCGTCCCCGGCGTCGCGTCCATCACCACGATAGCGAGCAACCACTCGATGAACCTTCATCCGACCGAGGACCAGATCGACCCCGCAGTGCGCATCGGCGGGCTGGATGGCAATCCGGTCGCTGAAGACATGCTGGAGGCCACGCAACTCACCCACGTGGACTACATCGTCAACACCGTGCTCAACAGGAAGAGCGAAATAGCCGCGATCTTCGCCGGGGAACTGGACGCCGCGCACCTGTCTGCCACGAAGTTCGCCCACGGCCTGTTCGCAACCGATATCGACCAGCAGGCCGATCTCGTCATCGCCGCGTCGCCGTCAACGCAAAACTTCGTCCAGACCCACAAGGCGCTCTTCAACTCCTACCAGGCAGTGAAGCCAGACGGCCGGATCATCCTCCTCGCGCCCTGTCCGGAGGGGCTGGGCGGCGAGCAGTTCGCCAAGTGGCTCCGCCTCGGCAGCCGGGAAGCGATCATCGCCGGCCTCCGCAAAGAGAGCGAGATAAACGGCCAGACCGCCCTCTCCACCATCCAGAAAGCGCCGATCACCTACATCATGACCGAGATGACGGACGGGGACGTGGCGATGCTGCGAGCACGGCGCGCCGCCTCCCTCGGCGACGCGGTGAGCAAGGCCATCGCCGATCTGGCGGCGGCAGGACGCCCGGAACCGACCTGCTACCTGATGCCGTCCGCCGCGTACACCGTCCCGTTCCCCGCATCCGAGGCCGCGGGGCAGCGCGCGTCCGGTTTCTAGGGCCGCCAAATACTAATGCGGCAGCGCGTCGGCGAGTATCTCAACGATGTGCCGCGACTCGCGCTCGGTGTTGAAGCCGATCTGCTCCCGGCACGAGACGCCGGAAGTCGCTATCTCCGTGTCCGGCGAAGCATCCCGCACCGCCGGGAACAGCCTGTCCTCGCCCGCAGCCGTCGCTACCGCGATGTGGCTCTTCTCGTAGCCGAACGACCCGGCCATGCCGCAGCAACCTGCCGATATCTCTGAAGCCTCGTAGCCCGGCGGCATGTTGAGGGCTGCCACCGACTCCGCGGTCCCCGCAAGCGCACGCTGGTGGCAGTGTCCGAAGAACCGCACCCGCCTCTCGAGACTCGACCACTCGATCTGCTGGCCGCCATCGCCTGCGGTCTCGACGAGCAACTGCTCGACTGTGACAACGGCGCCCGCGACTTCCTTCGCCTTTTCATCGCCATGCAAAAGGTCTGGCCAGTCGTCTGTGATCGCCGATACGCAACTGGCCTCGCAGCCAACGATCTTCAACCCGCGCTGAACGTAGGGATGCAGCAGATCGACGTTATGCCGTGCGTTGTCCCCGGCCTGATCCAACAGGCCCTTGGAGATCATCGGCCTGCCGCAGCATTTGCGGTCTTTGAGCACCAGCACTTCAAATCCGAGCGCCTCCAGCAGGCGAGTGGCCGAGATGCCGATACTGGGATGGTTGAAGTTCATGAACGTATCGTGGAACAGGACTATCTGGCCGCGCTTTCCTGTGCCCTCCGACGCGTGGCCGTCGAACCACTTCTGGAAGGTCTGGCGGGCCACTTTCGGCATCGGCCGTGACCGGTCGAACCCCGCGATTATCTCCAACAGGATGCGGGCGGGAAGAGAGCGGGTCGCCGCGTTCGCGATCGGCGCGATGGGCGACGCCAGTGAGTTCAGGAGATGGATGTTGGCGACAAGCCGTGAGCCGAGCGGCACGCGCCGGGTCTTGTAGTACTGGTAGAGATACTCGTATTTGATCTTCGCCATGTCCACGTTGGACGGGCACTCCGCCTTGCACGACTTGCACCCGAGACAGAGGTCGAGGACCTGCATCATCCGCTTCGATGCGAGGTTTTCCAGCGGCAACTTGCCGGACAGCGCGAATCGCAGGGCGTTGGCCCTTCCGCGCGTGGAGTGCTCCTCCTCACGCGTCGCCATGTAGGACGGGCACATCGCCCCGGCGTTCAGTTGCCTGCATGCGCCCACCCCGTTGCACATCTCCACCGCGCCGGCAAGGCCGTCTTCCGCCGTGAAGTCCATCCGCGTGACCACCGGGACCGTCCGGTACGCCTCGCCGAATCGCAGGTTGTCCTTGATGTCCGGGGTGTCGAAGATCTTGCCCGGATTCATGATGCCCTTCGGATCGAACGCCTTCTTGACGTCCCTGAACGCCTGTGTGAGCTCCGGGCCGAATATCTTTTCTGTCCAGAAGCCGCGCACGATGCCATCGCCATGCTCGCCGGAAAACGCCCCTTCGAACTCCAGCACCAGATCGGTGATGTCCCGCGCGATCGCCTCCAGCTTCTCGATGCCCTCGCGTGTTTTGACGTTGACGATTGGACGGATATGCAGACAGCCGACGCTGGCATGGCCGTAGTAGCCGGCCTCGGTCCCGTGGCTCTTTACGATCTCGTCAAAGCGGGCGACGTATTCAGGGAGCTTCTCCGGAGACACGGCCGTGTCTTCCACGAACGGAAGTGGCTTGGCCGGGCCGTCCACGCTCATCAGCAGGCCCAGATTGGCGCGCCGAAAGTCCCCTACCTGATTCTGCTCGGCAGACGTGTAAAGCTTCGTAATGGCGAAGCCAAGCTTCTTCCGGCCCAGCTTCTCCACCATCCCATCGAGCTGCGCCTTCACTTCGCCGGGGTCGTCGCCGCTGAACTCAACTACCAGGATGTCGGTTGGCTCACCCTGCAAGAACCCCAGGGAACGTGAAAATCCCAGCGACCGGCGCGCCTGATTGATGATCATTGAGCCCGTGTGCTCGACGACCGACGGCGACTCCTCGAGGATCGCGACGGTTGCCTCCATCGCCTCGATCAGGCCGTTGAAATGAACCACGCCAAGGACCTTGTGCTTCGGGACAGGCACGAGATTCAACTTCGCCGCGGTGACCGCAGCCAGCGTTCCCTCTGAGCCGACCATCACCTGCGTCAGATCGAGCGATGCCGGGTCCTGGGTGCGGTCCAGGTTGTACCCGCCGACGCGCCTGAGGATCTTCGGGAACCTTTCTTCTACTGCCGCGGCGGCGCGGGCAGAGACATCCCGGACACCCCGGTAGATCTCGCCCTCCAGCCCGCTCAGGGCCAGCCTGGATTCCAGCGCCGCGCCCTCGCGCAGGCCAAAAACTGCCTGAAATCCGTCCGATAGCGTCACATCCATCTCCAGGACGTGGTCTACCGTCTTGCCGTAGATGATCGAGTGAGAGCCGCACGAGTTGTTGCCCATCGCGCCGCCAACATTGGCGCGGCTGGAGGTGCTGGGGTCGGGCGTGAACATCAGCCCGTGGGGCTGAAGCTGCCGATTTAGCTCGTCGAGAGTGATCCCCGGCTGGGTCCGGACCCACTGCTCTTCAGGATTGATCTCCAGGACATCGTGCATGTACTTGGAAAAGTCGATCACGACGGCATGGTTCACCGTCTGGCCGGAAAGGCCCGTCCCGCCGCCGCGCGGCAGCACCGCAACGCCGTGCCGGTTGCAGGTCTCGATCACCGCCTGTACATCTGCGGCGTCGCGCGGCAGCACCACTCCTACCGGGTCCATCTGGTAGATAGAGGCGTCCGTCGCGTAGATCGCCCGGGTGTAGCTGTCAAAGCGGACTTCGCCCTCGACAGCCTCTTCAAGCTCGGCCCTGAGCTGGTCTCTTTCCGCTGCGGTCCCTGTCTCGACTGAAAGGGTCAAGTGATTCCGGCCCGTTCCCTCAGAGCTTCATAAAAATCGACGGTCCGATCTCTGATTCCCCAAAGATGCCGCCGGTCATAAGCCATCATTCCTACTGCCAGTATCAGGAAAGCAACGCCGAAAGCGTATCTGAAGAATAATCCCACATCGTGGTTGGGCGCCACCTCTTCGAAAATCACCTGTGTGACGATTGTCGCGATGAAAATAAGGAACAAAAATGCCGCGCCCAACCAACCGACCTGGAGCTTGGAAACGAGGACAACGGCGAACAGGATCTGGGCCAGTGTCAGGAATATCTCAGCCTGCTGCTGGCTGTTCAGCGGCAGGCTGTGCGCCTCGCCAAGGCCAAGGCTGAACACTATCGGCAGCGAAGCGACCAGGAGCGTCCACTGATTCACCGCTGCCGATATGAGAGCGGCCATTCCAAACATGGGATTGCCGCGTAGCGTGAAGATGGAGGCGACAAGTATCTCCGGTGATTCCGAAGCGAGGGGGGCGATCCACTGGACGAGAAGGAACTCGCTGATGTCGAACTGTTTGCCGGTCTCCACGAGTCCATCTGCGAACGGCTCGGCGGCGATCCCGACCACGGCGCCTGCGCCCGCGAACAGAGCAATGATGATGACCCTTCGTCGTATCTTTGATAACGCGACAATCACGCCTGGAGGACCAAACATCTCCCCTTCTTGTTCCCCACCGGATTTCGAGATGAGCCACAGATACACACCAAAGAGGATGAACAGGACGGCTGCGTCCCATAGTGCGATCTCGGCTCTGGCGAAGATCAGTATCGAGTAGAGGCCGGCGACCCCGAGCACGACGATCTCAGGGGACACCTCTTTCGTCAGGTGAACATACTGCTTGCGCCGCCACCAGAACAGAAGAATGACAATTGGCCAGCCGAGCCCGGATAAGAGCCGGTTCCCCCCGGTCAGGTTGGCGGCCGGCAACGCGAGGGAGCCCGGCTCGGGAACAGTTCCGGTGGCGTCGGCGAGGAAGGCGGGCAGTGCGGGATCCGAGCCGGCCTTCCAGGCGAAGGTCATGTCAACGGCGTACTCAGGCAAAACGGTGAGCAATGCGACCAGCGCAATCGCCAGGCCGGCCGATATCTCGACCTGCGCCGCTTCAGCCGCCCACGCCAGTAGCAACGCAGCGCCGACAATCCCAAGGCCGAAGATAAGGGATTCCTGCCACGGCTCGCCGAGATCAAAGAATAGCCGGAACAGGACCGCCGGAATCATGACCGCCGCCGCGGCTCCGAGCAAGACCCAGTTTCTGATTTTCGCCCTCTCGCGGCACTGAACCGAATCTATTCCGCGTCCACCTGTCAGAGCAGGCCCTGCATGAACGCGATTCGGGGAATGGTGGGTCCTGGAGTTACCGGGCTTTCAGGATGACGTAAGTCTGATCGCCCCTGGGGGTCGAGACCGTGACCTCATCGCCAACGGCCTTGCCCATGACCGCCGCGCCAACCGGCGAGACATTCGAAATCTTCGAGTTGAGCGGATTGGCCTCGTTGGCCTCAACGATCTGGCAGGCCATCGATTTTCCGGTGGCAGAATCCTGTAGCGTGATATTACTGCCCAGACGGATGATCTGATCCGAAGATCTCTTTCCGGATTCGTCGATGATGACCGCAACCCGCAGAGTCGCTTCAGCCTCTGCGATCTTGGACATCAGCAGACCCTGAGCCTCCCTGGCCGCCTCCAGTGGAGCGTTTTCCCGGACGTCTTTATCCTGCGCAGCGCGATGGATCTCTTCGGCCAGATGCTGTCGCTCTCCACGGAACTTTTCGAGGCGTTGCACCAGGTCTGAATGTCCCCGCTTGGTAAGCTGCACAACCATGGTTTCCGCCGTGGTTTTCTTGGCGGCGCTCGACCGGCCCTTCCGGACACGAAGATGCTGCGCAAGGCCCGTTTCGATAAAGCCATTTTTCTTCAGATATGCCAGGAAGAGCTTGACTGCGGCCAGCCGCTCCGTGGCGCCCGGTGCGGTCCCCCTGGCGCTGACAATGTCGCTGTACTCGCCTATCTCCGGTGGCGCAAGCGTGGAGACCAGCCTGTCCGATCCTACCCAGCGGCTGAACTTGGCCAGCTCCGCCTGGGCCTGTTTCTTATCGTTCTCTGGAACGGTCTGTATGTACTCGGCGAGAGCAGAAGTGAGTTGAAGTTCCACGGTAGCATCAGTCGCGACACTGGTTTCGGTTGCCAAGAGTAATCTACTCCCTGTGACTATGGGTGACTTGGAGGCGATCGGCCCAGGACGAAGGCTATGCGGCAGGACTAAAGATGCGGATCCGCCTGCGTTGATTGCATATACTGCCTACATTGATTGTAGGTAAGCGCCCGCCGTCAGGCAAATCCCGCGCCCGTCCGGCGCTCGTCCGGCGTACGGACTCCGGCGCCAATTCGTTATACTCGATAGATTCATCATTGTTTTGAGACGATATGCCCAAACGTACGTATCAACCGAAAAAACGCCACCGCGCACGTGTCCACGGATTTCGCCGAAGGATGCTCACACGCGGCGGGCGCCGCGTACTCAGCCGACGACGGCAGCGCGGCCGTTCCTCTCTTACCGTCTAGCCTTCTAACCCAGGATTGGCCGGATCAGGATTGCGCCCATGATTAATCGCGATCAGCGATTGCGTAAGCGCGCCGATTTTGACTCTGTCAGGGCGCGCGGCAAAAGGGTCAGCGACAATCTCTTCGTGCTCACGGTCGCCCACTCAGAAGCTGCTCGGACACGCTGGGGCCTGGCGGTTAGCCGCCGAGTCGGTAATGCCGTCGTGCGGAATAGAGTCAAAAGAAAAATACGGGAGAACATCCGAGACATGACCTGCAAAACCGGGCTGGACGTGATCGTCTTCGCCCGGCCTGGGGCAGCGGACGCCGGCAGCGAGTCCTTCAGGAGTTCGCTGCATAAATTGGCCCGGCGGGCAGGGCTGACGCCGATATCCGCAAAGAGCGGGGATAATTTTGATGGAGCCAAATCATGAGATGCACTGGTAGCGGTCGCCGCTGGGACTTGATATAACTACTCCATAACGTCGGCTAGAGTCCGGCTGCCCGGCGGAGGGGAGCCAAACCCTCCTCGCTGTTTTTGGCCTGTTAACCGAATGAAATTCATACCTCTTCTCCTCATCAAGTTCTACAAGCTGGTGATCTCACCGTACTGGCCCGGACAGTGCAGATACGAGCCCACCTGCTCTGTTTACGCGGCAGATGCGATTCAGAAGCACGGCATCTTTACCGGAATCCGCATGGCGGCAAGCCGGATAGGAAGATGCCAGCCGGCTTTTGATGGCGGTTACGATCCGGTGCCGGATCCACGTGCGGCCCATTCGCACGATCCCGGCGACGGAGATTCGCCGGCTGAGCAGCCGCTAACGTGACGAGGCAACCCGGTTTCCCCCGCCCAGTTCCCGGCAGGCCGCCGATTCGCACGAAGCTAACCCCCATCCCACAACCGGGGCAGATGGGAATAAAAAGGAACCCGGCCGCCCTGTATAGCAAGCTACTCGATCGATGATGATTCATTCCGGGTCTGCCCCCCGTGCGCGGCGATTTCTTCCCATCCTCCTCGCGCTGTTCGCAATCGCCGCGCTCGCGTGCACTCGCAACCTGTCGCCAACTGGCGGCTGGGCTGCCCCGGTGGTGACCGACGATGCCGTCTTCATCGCTGACAAGAATGGCGACCTGCGCGTATTCGATGTGGCTTCAGGGCAGTTTCGGAATTCCGCCGGCGCGTTCTTTCCAGGGGACGACTTTGACGTTGGCAAGATTTACGGCAAGCCGATCATCAAGGATGACGTCATCTTCCTCTCGGCGTACGACTGCAGCGGCGCCGACTGCGAAGCAAACGTCATAGCGATCGACAGAAACGTTGACAACATACCGCGGTCTGACAGCACTGGCCTCCTCTGGCGAGACCTGAGACCGTTCACGCCGCCCGATCAGGATTCCCAGGACCGCAACGAGTTCAATCGCTGGTTCAACATCGAAACCGAAATCGTGGGCGACATCGCATTGCATGGCGATACCCTGATTTTCGGAACGTCTGAGATCGGTGATGACGATCAGCCTGGCGGATTCCTGATCGCGCTGGACACCACGCCGGGAAGCGTGAGCGGCGACCGTATCAAGTGGATGTTCCCGGTCGAAAAGCGAATCTGGGGATCTCCCATCATCGTGGGCGACACGGCATATTTCACATCCATGGACAGCCACGTCTACGCGGTAGACCTTTCCGATGGGATATCCGAAAAGATCGATACCAGCCATGATCGCCTCCTATGGAGCTTCGAGACGGATGGCGCGGCGATAGCAGAACCCCTGATCAGAGATGGGAAGTTGTACGTTGGCGACTTCGAGGGAAGCTTCTACGCGCTGGACCTCGAAGCCCGCGCCCTGGACACCACCGGCAGGACGCTTGATTTGTCCCGCGAGTGGAAGTTTGATGCGAAGGCCTGGATATGGGCGAAAGCCGTCGTTGACGGTGACGTCGTCTACGCCGCGACGCTGAGCGGTGACGTGTTTGCGCTGGACAGAGATTCAGGCCAGCCGATCTGGCCGGCGCCGACTGAGATCGAGGGCCAGATCGTGGCGCAGCCAGCCATTTATGACGACCCTTCGAAACGGTCCGGCAGCCGGTCCGGCCGACTGCTCGCAGTACCTTCCGGCGATGACGCTGTATGGGTCATTGACGCCGCGACCGGGCAGGAGCTGGGTAAGTTCGCCACGAACTCTGGGGTGAAGGCATCGCCGGTAGTGAAAGACAATCTCCTATACGTCCACACCCTGGACCGGGAGTTGCAGTGGTTCTCACTTGGCGACAGGTCACAGCTGGGCTGCTTGAAGCTCCAGTCAGGCGAACGATGCGGATGAGGACAAAGTTGCCCGGCCGCAACACGATGCCGACCACCCCCATGCGCTCCACAGGCACTAGCTGATGGCTATCTTCGGACTCCTGTGGAACGAGATCATCATGCGCCCGATGGTCAACAGCCTGGCGCTCCTTTACGACCTGCTTTTCAACAACTTCGGGTTGAGCATCATCGTCTTCACGCTCCTGATTCGGTTCGCTCTTATTCCGCTGACCATCAGGCAGACCCGGCAGATGAAGTCCATGAGCGGACTGCAGCCAAAGATCAAGGCGCTGCAGGAAAAGTACAAGGGCAAGAGCCGGGAGGAGCGATCGAACCTCTCCAGGGACACGATGAAGCTCTACAAGGAGAACGGCGTCTCGCCAATCGGATGCCTTGGACCCTTCGTCATCCAGATGCCGATCTGGTTCGGCCTGTTCCGCGCTCTGTTCAAGGCGGTGCCGCCAACCCCGGAGGGAATGGCTAATCTGAACAGCCTTCTCTACACGTGGAACCCGGCGCGCTCGTCTGTGCCTCTGAGTAGCGACTTTCTTGGCATGGACCTGGTGAGCCTCGTTTCATCACAGGCGCCGCCGATCAATATCTTGCTCCCGGTCCTGGTGGGCGGAACGATGTGGCTGACACAAAAGACGACCATGAGCCGCCCTACGGACCCGCGCCAGCAATCCACCAACCAGATCATGCTGTGGATGCTGCCGATAATGTTCGGGTTCTTCACCTTTCAATTCCCGACAGGCCTGGCCATCTATATCCTGGTCTCAAACCTCGCAGGATTCGTGATTCAGTATTTCGTTACCGGTCGGCGGAACCCGTTCAAATCTCTCGGCCCGGCTGACCAGCCTGTGCTGGCCGCCGTTGGCTCGGGGACCACGGGCTCCGAAACCGAAACTTCAAATATAGAGGGGACGTTAGACGATGCCGACGCGCCAATTCATCGGAAAAACCGTCGACGAAGCAACAGATCTCGCTCTCGAGACACTCGGTCTAAAACGAGAAGAAGTAGAAATCGTCGTCGTTAATCCCGGCCGTTCCGGGATTCTGGGTTTCGGCGGCGAGCCCGCTGAGATTCATGTCACGCCTCTTGAAGACGTTGACGCGGAAATTCTCAATGCCGGCGAGCCGCCATCCGGGCAGCCATCGGAATCGGAACAGGAAGGCCAGCCAGATCCATCGCGTGGCGGCCAATCCGGCGACAGGGACAGGCGCGGCCGCGGAGGACGAGGTCGCGGAGGCCGGGGCCGAGGCGGGCCTCGCTCCCGTTTCGGCGACGCTCCAGTCGACGCGCCCCCCGCCATGCGTGATGAAGCGCCCCCCGCCATGCGTGATGAAGCGCTTCCCGCGGATGAGCACGAAGCCTCCCCGGACACCGATGCCGAGCCGCCACATGACGAACGGGATGACCGGCAGGACGACCGACCCATCGAAGAAGCCGAGGAGAGCAGGCCAAGGCGCCGGGAACAGCGCGTGCACACGCCCGGCCCGGACCCGGAAGTCGAGCCCGTCGCGGCCGAGGTCCTCGACTATTTCCTCTCAGTCATGGACGTGTCCGTGGCGACATATGTATCGGAAGACTCAGATGATTGCGACGTCGCGTTCGAGATCGAAGGCGAGGACTCAGGTCTCCTGATCGGAAGGCGCGGCGAGACGCTCCAGGCGCTTCAGTTTCTCGTCAACATGGTCATCAACAAGAAAATGGATCGACCGGCCTACATCACCATCGACGTGGAAGGCTACCGCGAAAGACAGCAAGACACCCTGAGAGACTCTGCCGAGCGCGCCGCAGAGAGCGCGCTCAGCAGCGGCGAGTCGCAGACCCTCCAGCCGATGAGCGCGTCCGACCGGCGCATCATTCACCTCACACTCGCCGACCACCCGGACGTGGAGACCCAGAGCCGCGGCCAGGGCGATCAACGCCGCGTGGTAGTGTTGCTGAAGGCCTGAATATTCGGGCCCAACCGGCCCAACCGGCAACGTAGGAGGCGGACTGATGGGTATATTGGCCCATCGCGAGTCGCCTGATTTCGTTGCGATCGGCCACGTCACAATCGACATAACGCCGACACCGGCGCACCCGGAAGGTGAGCGCCGCTACGGCGGCGCCGCGGCATACGCGGCGCTCACAGCAGCGTCCATGGGCCTGAACGCGGCGGTCCTGACCTCTGCGAGCCATTCTTACCCATTCGCAGAAATCATGCCCGGAGTAGCCGTGGCGAACGTCGCATCCCCGAATACCACCACGTTCCAGAACCTGTACGAAGCCGGGAAACGAAAACAGTTGCTGGCCGCCCGGGCCGGGGACATAGCGAATACGGATCTCCCTGACTACTGGAACTCACCCCCAATAGTGGTGATCTGCCCACTCGCCCGGGAGCTTCCTGCAGACGCATACTCTTGGTTCCACCAATCCACAACCATTACCGGGTTGGTGCTGCAGGGATATTTCAGGCATTGGGACGAATATGGCGTTGTCAACGTACAGCCGGAACTTCCAGCTTCGCCAGCCCCGGTTAAATCCCGGGGGGTAGAAGCTCGAGCGGCGCTGGCGATCGCCTCACACGACGAGCTCAGCGCCCAGGAAGCCCGGGCCTGGAACGACATCGCCGACGTCGTGGTCCGCACACGAGGGCCGGAGGGCGCCGAACTTTACATTCGCCGTGACATGAGTGAAGTCGCGGCTCCACCAGCGGATGAGATCGACCCTACCGGAGCGGGCGATGTGTGGGCCGCCGCCTACCTGATCCGGCTGCGTGAAACAGGCGATATTGAGTCCGCAGCCCGCTTCGCCTCAGCCGCCGCCTCGCTGTCTATCACGGGCGCCGGATTAAGCGGCATCCCGGGCAGAAAAAATGTCGAAGAAACAGTCGTCCTACAGTGGTGATCGCGTTGGCAACGGGCTTCATGTGTAGAATCTAAAATCCTCAGCCCGATTAGCCGGCCGCGTCAGGCTAATTTCCACAGGGCTGTGGAAGGGAGCCTATTCCGGTGTCTCACTCAGAGATCACCCAGCCGGACGGCCGCACCGGAGAGCCGCCACCCCCGGCCCCAGCAACTAATCCCGTCACGGCGGCAGATCTGCTGGATGCCATCTCCGATGCGGTCGAGACGGTCGCGCAAACGGTAGCCCGGTCAATCGTCGCAATACGCATTGAACGTCCGGGCCCTCTCGGCGCGCCCGGCTATCCCAGCCAGAGCCACATCGGCAGCGTGGGCTCCGGCGTCGTCATATCCAGTGACGGCCTCATCATCACAGCCGCCCATGTTGTTTCCAGGGCCGAGTTCATACTGGTCACCAGTCCGGTTGCAGGTCATGGCGACGTTGAGTATTCCGCCGTAGTCGTCGGACGCAATGAGACAGACGACCTTGCCCTCATCAAGATAGACGCTACCGGCCTGGCGCCAATCGATCTGACAGCCGCCCGGGTCGCGCCAGGCCGCGTCGTTCTGGCCGTCGGGCGCCCGCCCAAGATCGGTTTCGTCGTGTCAAACGGCATCGTCAACGTCCTGGGCCGCACCACGCGAAACTTCTCCGGCGACCTGGTAGACGGCCTGATTCAAACTTCCGCCCCCGTCGAACCCGGAGTAAGCGGGGGCGCGCTGGTAGACGCCCATGGCCGTCTCGCGGGAATCGTCACATCAGCGCCGGACTCCACGCGCGCCATCTCATTCGCCGTGCCGGCCGAGAAAGTCCGCGCGATGGTAAACGTCCTGATGCCCGCGGCGGCCGGAATCGCCTCGCCGTTCGATCACTCCGGGACTGCCGGGACTGTCAGGACCGCCGACTAGTGCCGGTGCCTGAGCGACCGGTCTTGTTCTCAGTTCGGGACACGGTCGCGGTGATCACGCTGAGTTCGCCGGAGACCGGCAATCAGATCGAGCCCGCCCTCGCGAAGGCGTTTCGAGAAGCCTGCGAAGCTATAGCCGACGACGCCGGTGTGCGCGCAGTGATAGTCTGCTCGATCCCTCCTGATTTCTGCATAGGAGGCTGTCTGGTGAAGTCCGCGGCTCCTGATTTCGAGAGCGCCCGCGTGGCCGGGCCGCTGGCGCAGATGACGCTGCCGGTCATCGCTGCGCTCAGCGGAACCGTCGCCGACCAGGGCCTGGAACTGGCGCTCGCGGCCGATATCCGCATCGCTTCCCCGGATACACGCCTCGCGATGCGCCAGGTCGTGAACGGCGCATTCCCCTTTGACGGCGGGACCCAGCGCCTGACGAGGATCGCCGGACCCGCGCTGGCCACGGAGATGCTTCTCACCGGCCGGGAGCTCAGCGCTGACGAGGCGTATTCCCGCGGCCTGATCTCCGAGATCAGCCCGGACCCCCGGGCGAGAGCAGAGCAAATAGCGCGCGACATCGCGCGACATGGCGTCCTGGCATCCGCGTACACAAAAAAGGCCGTACTGGCGGCGAGCGACATGACATTCGAAGAGGGCGCGCATCTCGAAGCCGACCTCAGCTTCCTCCTACATGGCGAAGAGGAGCGGGAAGAGGGACTGGCCGCCTTTCGGGAGGGCCGCAGCCCGCGCATGCCCGCGCGACGCCGGAGAACGCCTGCCGGCGATCAGTCGAGTCCGGCATCTGAAGACGGCTCATGACCGCCGGATTCGAAACCGTCATCTTCACCAAAGAAGAGGGAATTGCCACCGTCACTCTGAACAGGCCGGATCAGATCAACGCCTACAACATCCAGATGCGCGACGACCTGTGGTCCGTCTTCTCCGCGATCGAGATCGATCGCGAGATCCGCTGCGTCGTGATTCGGGGCGCGGGCGAAAGAGGCTTTTGCGCCGGCGCCGACCTCACCGAGTTCGGGACCGCGCCCTCGGTTGAGATTGCACGCACGGTTCGCTGGGAGCGCGATGTTTTCGGCTTGCTCCGGCGCCTCCCCGCCCCGACGATTGCCGCACTCCACGGCCACGTCATCGGCTCCGGGCTGGAGATCGCGCTTCTGTGCGACATGAGAATCGCCAGCCGGAACGTCCGATTCGCGATGCCGGAAACGAGTCTGGGCCTCATACCGGCCGCCACGGGGACTCAGACCCTGCCCCGGCATCAGCGGCAGGGCAGGGCGCTTGAGGCGCTACTCACCGGCCGGACCGTGCAGGCCGGCGAAGCGCTCGCGACGGGGCTTGTGCATCGCCTCGTGGAGCGAGAAAATCTCGTGCCGGACACCGAACACCTGGCGCGCGCACTCGCGCAGCTGCCCGGCGACGCGGCCATCGGCGTCAGGCGGGCTGTTTTTGCCGCGCTGGATCAACCGCTCGCAGACGGACTCGTTGCCGAGGCCGAAATCGCCACGGAGATAATCACCCGCGCAGGGGCCACATAGTCGCCTACCCCGCGGCCTACGCGGACACCCACACGGACAAAAGGACACAGACCTGAATACCTTCGACCTGCTCCTGATCGCAACAGCCATCGTTCCTGACCGCACTGCTTTCATATCCGGTATACCCGGCACATCTGGCAACGGCGGGAAGCGAAGACCCACGTTCTCGGAGATCGAAAATCGGGCGCGGCAACTGGCAACCGCTTTGAAGGGCGCCGGCGTCGGGGGCGGAGACCGCGTCGCAATGATGGAGGTGAACGGCATCGAATACGGCGAGGCCTTTTTCGCCTGCACCCTGTTGGATGCGGTTTTTGTTCCCATCAACTACCGCGCCCGCGCCGTCGAGGTCGCCGGAATGCTGCACGAGATCAGCCCCCGGGCGGTGATTTCGGGCCAGCGATACGCATTGCTTCTCGACGAGGCAATCGAGTTGTCCAAGCAAACCACGGCGCGAATCGTCATCGGTGCTTCATCCGGCTGGGACCCATACGAGGATCTCATCGATGCTTCGGACCCGGCGGATACTTCGCCCGCAGCCTCAGACAGTGACGCCGCGATGATCATGTTCACTTCCGGCACCAGCACGCAGCCCAAAGGCGTAGTCCTCACCCACTCCAGCTTCTGCGGATACGTGATGTCGAATGTCGACCCCGCCGATGCGGACCCGGAGAGCGCCGAGCGCACGCTGCTCACCGTCCCGCTCTACCACATCGCGGGCGCGCAGGCGATGATGGCGGGCATTTACGGTGGCCGCACACTCGTGTTGATGCCCCAGTTTGAGCCAGAGCCGTGGCTGCGCCTGGTGCAGGACGAAAAGATCAGCCGCGCCATGGTTGTTCCCACCATGCTCAAAACGCTGATGGAGCACGAGACGTTCGACGATTGGGATCTTTCAAGCCTCAACGTCATCACCTACGGCGCGGCGGCCATGCCGGAGCCCGTCATTCTGACCGCTCTGGAAAAATTCCCGGATGCCGAGTTCATCAATGCATTCGGCCAGACGGAAACTGCCTCGACGATCACCCAGCTCTCACCCGCGGATCACCGGCTCGAAGGCACGCCTGAGGAGATCAAAAAGAAGAAGAGAAGACTCCGCTCCATTGGCCGGCCGCTGCCGGATATTGAAGTTCGAATCGTCGATGAGACCGGAAACCAGGTTGAGCAGGGAGCAACCGGGGAGATCATCGCGCGCGGCGCGCGGCTCATGAAAGGCTACTGGAACCGGCCGGAGGCCACCGCGGGCGCCCTGCAGCGCGGCTGGCTGCACACAGGCGATCTCGGATGGGCAGACGAGGACGGCTACATATTTCTCGCCGGCCGGGCCAGGGAGTTCATCAAGCGCGGCGGTGAGATGATCTCCCCGGAAGAAGTCGAATCGATACTCGACCAGAACCCCTCCGTAGCTGAGTCTGCCGTTATCGGGATTCCCGATGAAACCTGGGGCGAGGTGGTTCACGCGATCGTCGTGACGGCGCCGGGCGCAAGCAGCGACCAGGCCGCGATCATAGAGTGGTGCCGGGAGCGGATGGCCGGCTTCAAGCGGCCCGAAGCGGTCCACTTTGTGGACGAGCTCCCGCGGAGCCAGCTTGGCAAAGTGATGAAGAGCCAGTTGCGTGCGCAGTTCCATAATGGCGAAGTGAGCGCGTAGCTGCCCGTTCCTCCATTTGCGGCCCGCCGTTTGCGTTAAGATTCCGCCATGATCGCCCGCCCGGTCCAGATATCGGCGTTGTTTGCATTCGTTCTCGTTATCGCGTGCTCAAGTTCCGGCGATGGCGGCCCGGCGCAGCAGGTCGCGGGCGAGTTCCGATCACGCGAACTGGCGCCGGTCCGAAGCGCGGACACCCCGGAGCCGAGCCCCACGTTTCCGGCGCCCGGCAGGACCGGCGTTTCCGAGGCCGAGGCGAGGAGCCTGGCGGAACAGCGTCTTAGAGGTGGCCTGTTCCCACTGATCGAGGGCGGAATCCTGCCGCGGGAGATTCATTTCGCCACTCGTGACGAGATGTCCGAACTCGCACGCGAGCGGCGCCTGGGATTTCCAATGAATGCTCTGCCACCGACGGCCGATATTTTCTGGATCGTGAATTTTCTGGACTTCCGCGAGGACAACGAGTTCGGCGGCTACAGCGGAGCCGTGCTGAATGCCGAGACCGGCGAACCACTTCTGACCTTCTTGAACCGGGGCTCTCCGGTAGGCAGCCGGTAGCAGCCGCATCCACGGGCGCCATCACCCTCCCACCGGCGACGGCATGGCTAACCCCCTGGCCGGAGAGTGTGGATGGGACGATATGGCCGCAAAGTTGCCGCCGCGGTAGTCATCGTGACAGGCGCGACGGCGGTGGCGCGCTTACCTGCTCCGGGAGTGAGGTTGCCGAACCTCCGGTGACTCCAGTGCCGCTGCCCGCTGCAACAGAACCAGCTACGGTGCAGGCTGCCCCGGGGTTCCTCACTCCGGGCCAGTAGCATTCAGCTGCTAGCCCGTCTTGGGGCGTCCTGTGCTCCCGAGCCGGCCCCCTTCACAAGTAAGGCGCTGACGCTGTGTCAGGGCCTGGGCTCCTCCCTTTACTGCTTAGGGAGGAGCCTCTGGAGCCCGATGCACCTTCCGTATGGTGAGAAAGTCACAGCCGGCCATAGCCTGTCCACTGTGCTCATGTCCGCAGATTTTGAGTCGTTCAGCTCAGCCGGATATGTCCGAACAACTGACCCGATCAAGTGGAGTGCTGTAAAGCCTGGATCCCCCGGAATCAGTGCAGTGGGCGCCTGGAGTTACAGCCGTCACCCCTCAACAGAGGTGATGTGCTTTCAGTATGATTTGAAGGATGGGCAGGGGCTCCGGTACTGGCGTCCGGGGATGCCCAACCCTGAGATCCTGTTCCAATATCTCAAGGCCGGATACTTACTCGAGGCAACCAATAGCTTCTTTGAGTTCTGCATCTGGCTCAATGTGTGTGTGCGTCTGTACGGCTGGCCCATGCCTCAGCTGGGCTGGTTCGTCGATGTGGCTGCAAAGTCTGGCGCCTGGACATTGCCGCGCTCTTTGGATGGTGCCAGCACAGTTCTGAAAACTCCGGTGCGCAAGGATCAAGACGGGGCCAAGATCATGAAGCTGGTCTCCAAGCCCCACACTCCCACCATCAAGGAGCCGTTTGAGAAGTACACCCGAGAGAATTCCCCCGACAAATTCGAGAAGTTAGATGCCTACTGCGGGGAGGATGTCAAAGCAGAGGATGCAGTCAGCTTGCGTTGTCCCGATCTTTC
>JADFPB010000212.1 GCA_022562515.1 Chloroflexota bacterium
CACTCTAATTCCCTGTGGTGTGGCGCACAAAGAGATCCGCAAGATCGTGGAGCGCTGTGGGGGGACTTAGAGAGGGGGTCTCTGGAAGTAGCCGGGGCAGCGGCCTATCCGTGCGAGCCGAGTTTCCGGGAAATCGCCGCCTCGGCCACGGGGCTGATGATCCGGCCGACGGCCACGTTGACCAGCGCGGGCCTGCCCGACTCGAACGCCCGCTTGAGCGCCGGTCCGAGTTCCGCCTGGCAGGTCACGTTTTCTCCGTGCGCGCCAAGCCCTTCCGCCATCTTGTCGTAGCGCGTTGGCAACAGGTCCGTCCAGACCGGCCGGCCGTAAAGCCCCTTCTGGATCTGCCAGTCGATGCCCCAGTAGCTGTTGTTGCCAAGGATTATTTTGACCGGCAGCTCGTGGCGGACCGCCGTGTCCACCTCCATGCCGTTGAAGCCAATCGAGCCGTCCCCGACGACCAGCACGACGCGCTTGCTTGGAAAGGCAACCTGCGCGCCGAGCGCATACGGCAGCCCCACGCCGATCATCCCGAAACTACTCACGTACAGCCACGATGAGGGAACGTTAGACCTGCAAGACGCCCGGAAAAAGTGGCAGTAGTCTCCGCCGTCGAACACCATCACCGTGTCATCGTTCACATACGGCCGCAGCGCCTGGTTGACGACCATCGGATGCATCGGCTCCTCATCCGTCGCCAGCGCCTCCAGGCCGTCCCGGAATTCCTCCGCGGTGGACTTGAGAGAGGCCGCCCACGACTCGTCTGCCCACGAGTGTTTCGCGGCCTCGTCCGCCAGTTGCGTCACCACCGGACCAACGTCTCCGGCGATTCCAACTGCGACGGACCGTGAGCGGCCGATATCCGCCGGCGATGGGTCGACGAATATGAACTTGACGTCGGGCGCGAATGGCGGCGAGCCACCATAGCCCCAGGTGTAGTCGAGTTTTTGGCCCAGCAGCAGAACGACGTCCGCTTCACCGATGCGTTGTGCGGCCCCATTGAGAGGCAGATACCCGAAACCGGCCGAATATTCGTGATCGTCGGGCACCAGTCCGCGGGCAGAGTCGATGGTGAATATCGGTATTCGAGTGGTCTCAACGAGACGCTGCAACTCCTCGGCCGAGGCTGTGGCGCCGGCGCCCGTGCCGGCCAGAATTACCGGCTTGCCGGCACCGCGCAAAAGGTCTACCGCCAATGACACCTGGGATGGGTCTCCGAGCACTTTGCGCGGAGCGCCGTACTCCTGCGGCGTGTACCGGGCAGCCGCGTCCTCATCCACTTCCGCCTCCTGGATGTCGATGGGGATTGTGAGGTGTGTGGGGCCCTGGCGTCCTTCCAGTGCCGTTCGGAAGGCGAGCGATATGTATTCGGGAATGCGCTCGACCGATGGGACTTCCCACGCTCCTTTCGTAACCGGCGCGGCGATACCGACCTGGTCGAACTCCTGCATCGCGCCTCGTCCGATGTTTCGCGACTCAGCAGAGCCGGCAATATTTACGATCGGGGCGTGGGAGTGGGAGGCGTTGGCAAGCCCGGGTATCGCATTGGCATGGCCGGGCGTTGTCGATAACGCCACGCCGGCACGATTCAGCAGGCGGGAGTAGGCGTCCGCCATGTGTACCGCGCCTGACTCATGGCGCGTGTCCACCATGCGGATTGGCTCGTCGACCAGGACGTTGAGCAGGTGGAGAAAGTGATCACCGGCAACACCGAATACCGTGTCGACGCCTTCCGCCCTCAGCGACCGCGCTATGAGCTGGCTGCCAGTAATTTTTGCCAACTGGTGCTCCCGAATACCTGCTGCTCAACTGAAACGGCCGGAAGCATAGCACGCCGAATCGTTACGTCAGGGGCGGCTGCGCGAGCTATTCAGGAAGTTGGGTGCGGTCTCTCTGAGACTACTTGCCGTCGTAGTCGCGATACTTGATCGAATCCCGGAGATCCTGCGACGAACTGACGCGGCTGCGCTTTCCGCCGGAAACTAACCGGCCGAGCGCCTTGACTCCGCGCCAGGCGTGGCCCGCGAAGTAAGCGATTACCGAGTCGTCCTCGCCGTACATACGTCCACCGGGCAACATGCCTCTGAAGTGACGGGGAGCCATGGGCGCTCGCCTGCCGGTCCGGCGCATGTCCTCCCGCAATATATGGTCTTCATGTTCTCTCTGCCGGGCCGTCTCATCGCGTCTTTTGGGGTCGGGCACGTTACTGCCTCCAGTTCCGAGTCGCGAGGTCAGATTCCAAAGGGCAGCAAGCCCCGGATGATCTTGACCGGTATCAGGGCGATCTTTATGACAAGGGAAATTATCAGGCCGGGAAGAAACATACAGCCGGAGCCTCCGCACATATTAGGGCACACACATTTCGGCCGGCCCCGGTAGCCATGGGGGCACGGCCGGAATTCACGCTCGGTATCTTACCCCGGCTCTTCCCGTAATACGCCTCGCTTCTTGCGGCGTCTCTATATCCCCCGGGTAGTTCCCAAGCCTCCTGCCGATGCGGGGCGGCGCCAACACGGCGACGGCGACTATCAGTGAGGGAGCGCGACTCCGGCACGGCGGCGCTGCTCTAGCGCGGCCCCAGCCAGGATGTGACGCCGCCGTCCATCAGCAACTCCGAGCCGGTGACATAACTTGACTCATCGGATGCCAGAAACAGGATTCCGGCGGCGATCTCCCTGGCAGTCGCGAGTCGGCCAAGAGGGACGCGCTCGCTCAGTTGCTCCGTCGTCTCGTCATCGAAGACAGGCGCGGTGAACGGCGTCACGGTCCAGCCCGGCAGGACGGTGTTCACACGGATGTTGTCCGGCCCAAGCTGCACGGCGGCAGATCGAGCAAACTGCGTCATGCCCGCCCGGGAGGCGGCGTATGCGTTTGCGTGCGGCCCCGCGATCTTGGCCATCATCGACGAGATCAGCACAATCGACCCGCCGCCCGACTCACGCATCGCAGGAGCTGCGATACGGACACCGAGAAACATCCCCAGATTGGTGACGTCCATCACCCGTTTCCAGTCGTCGACTGACCCGGACTCGATGGTCTCGCGGCGGTCCGGGGCGCCGGCCACCATCACCATGATGTCCAGCCGGCCGTGCGTGGAAGTGGCCAGCTCGACTGCGGCGACCCAGTCGGCCTCGCTCGTAACGTCAGCGTGGATATATTGAGCGTCACATCCTGCGTCGCGCATTTGCGAGACGGACTGCTCGCCGGCAGCGTCGTCGATGTCTGCGATGATCAGCTTCCCGCCACCGCGGACGATTTCCCACGCCGCCACGCCGCCGAAACCCATCAGCTCACCCTCAACGGCGTGCGCTCCGCCGGCGATCAGTGCGACTTTGTTCTCAAATCTACCAGTCATTTGAAGTGTCCGTCACGCATGGCTTGTGGCATTCACATGGGGCCTACCCAGGCTGATGTTGCGCCATCGATCAGCAGCTCCGTGCCGCTCACGTAGCTGGCGTCATCCGACACCAGGAACAGGATGCCGTTGGCGATCTCTTCCACCGTCCCCCAGCGGCCCATGGGAACGCGCTTGTCACGAGACTCCCGAAGCTCATCGTCAGCCCAGATGTGGTCTGTGAACGGCGTTCTTACCCAGCCCGGCATCACAGCGTTGACCCTGATGTTGTCCGCCCCGAGCTGGACAGCAGACGTGTGTGTGAAGTGGATCATCCCGGCCCGCGACGCGCCGTATGCGGACGCGTACATGGCGCTCCACAACGCGGCCATCGACGATATGTTGACGATAGACCCGCCGCCCGCCCGGCGCATCTCCGGGGCGACCGCTCGGGTGCCGAGAAACATCATCCGGTTGGTCACATCCATCGTCCGGGTCCAATCGTCTACGGATGTCTCTTCGATCGAATCCTTGTCCTGCGTGCCTGCCGCGTTTATCAGGATGTCCAGGCGTCCGAACTTCTCCACGGCAAGTTTTACAATAGCCTGCCAGTCGGACTCGCTCGTAACGTCCAGATGCCTGTATTCGGCCTCGAAGCCCGCGTCCCGCATCTGGGACACGGCCTGCTCGCCGGTCGCGTCGTCGATATCGCCGATGACCACCCGACCTCCCTCGCGCAGGATCCGCCATGCGCAGACGCCGCCGAATCCCATCAGCCGGCCTTCCACGGCGTTCGCTCCGCCCGCGATGAGCGCCACTTTGTTCTCGAACCTGCCACCAAGCCCGTCTGGCATTGTTCAGCCGCCTCCCGAAAGATCAATCCGTCGGCGCACGATAACACCGGGAGCCGCAGACGCGAAGCGCATGCGGGGGCCAGACCGGCTGTACCTCCCACTAACCTCGTTTA
>JADFPB010000213.1 GCA_022562515.1 Chloroflexota bacterium
CCGATAGCCTGTCGCGCAACGCTTCAAGCTCCTGGATATGGCCGTCCAGCAGGTCGCGCCACGATGTTGACAGCCGCTCCCAGTCGCGGCGGTTGGGAGTCCGGGCGTCGGGAAGCTGACTCAGCGCGTGCTCTATCTGCTCCAGGGTGAGGCCAAGGATCTGCGCAGCGCGGATTACGGCAACGCGTCGCAGCGTGTCGCGGGCATAACGACGTTGATTGCCCGCCGTTCTCTGCGAGCTGATCAACCCCCGCGTCTCATAGAATCGCAGGGCCGACGTCCGGACCCCGCTGCGGTCCGCCAGATCGCCGATCGTGAGGCTTTTCGGTAGTGCCGGCATGATGGTAAAAGATACACGCTTGACTTAAAGCGTGCTTGAGGTTGCGGGGCACCTCCACGAGCACAGTAAATTTCCCTTGCCTCGGGCATCTGGAGCAGCACCACCGAAATATATTGCATCGGCGGTCAATGCCGGTGGCAGAGGGATAGGCCCGGGCCCGGCCGGGTGGTTACCAGATCCCGAGCAGGACGCCACCGGCAACCCTTGAGATGCTTACTTGTTCAGGGCGTTTGCAGGAGGCCGGCGACGCGCGGCAGCGGCGCTCCGACCCGTGTCAGCGAAACACCTTGATGCGCTTGAACTGTTCGGCCAGCGGCACCCCATATTTCTCGCCGATCTCAGCAAGCCGCGCGCGGGAGCGTTCGTCGCTCTCCTTGCTACGCGGGCCAACCTGGCTCAGGTGGCAGTGCAAGGCGTTCTGGCGGGTCTCGAAGTAGTCCGTGACGTCCACGTGGGTGTCAGGCTCATCAGCGCGGAAGATCCAGATCTCTTCAACCCTGTGAGGCTCAAGCCCTTCTTCGAGATGTTGAGGGTAGGAGAGGTGGTCGCGAGCATAAGGAAACACTGCGTCCAGAGCCACTCTGCCGGCCACGGCGTGGTCTCGGTGCCGCAGGTAGCGACGCTCCGGCTCAACGGTGAGCAGGATCCTGGGTTTGTGTGTGCGAATCTGGCGAACGATCTGCTCACGAAAAACATCGTTGTCTTCCAGCCCCTGATCCGGTTGTCTCAGGAAAACGACTTCAGCGAGTCCGTAAACTTTTGCCGCATTAAGCGTTTCCATCTCCCTCGTCTTCGCCAGATCTTCCGGCTTAATAGAGCGATCGCTGGTTCCCTTGTCACCGTTTGTGCACACGACGAGGACGACTTTCTTGCCTTCGGCGCACCAGCGGGCGATTGTTCCCCCCGCTCCCGATTCCGAGTCATCCGGATGCGGGGTTACGATCAGTATTGAGTCGGGTTCGTTTTCTCCCATCGGTCCCTTTGCTGGCCCCTTGCCTGGTTGCGGCGCCTGGTAACTGGAATATCGCAGACCGTGAAGTGGCTGCGAGTAAGGCGGATCAGATTATGGCCAAATGGCGGGTTGCCGCGCCAGCGCATCCACTCCCACATTTACTGGATATCGAGATCGGCCGGGCGCCGCTGGGATGGGGCCAGACCCCGGGCGCGCGATTGGCGGAGCCGAGTGGTGAGGCCAAATTGGTGGGGTCTAATGGTGGGGAAGGTGGGACTCGAACCCACACGCCCGAAGGCACAGGCTCCTAAGGCCTGCGCGTCTGCCAATTCCGCCACTTCCCCAACGCAATCCCGCTGCGCCGCCTGGCGCGCCGCGCTAGCTACATGGTACCGGTGGGAGCGATGAGAGAGCGCCGGGATTCACGCTCAAGAACTGTGATCTTCTGTCTCATCCAGCCCATTACCCGGATCCGGGCCCGGGTACGGGGTTGGGTCTGGGTTCGGTGGTCCTTCAGATCCCCTTGAGTCGGCGGCGGCACCGTCCGCCTCGGCCGTCGGTTCGCCCTCATCGTGATCGCCGCGCCGGGAGTCACTCTGAGCCGTAGCTGCTGTCCCTGTACCGTCAATATCGTCCGCTTCACCCGCGCTCTGGTCATTCGCGCTCCGGGTATCGGGGCCGATCTCTCCAAACAGGGCAATGATGGCCCGTTCCCACAGCGCCCCGCGCGGTGGCCGGGCGCGAGTCGCGCCAGACTTGCGTTGGGCGGCAAACTTCTGCCGGGCCGCCTTCTCCTCCGAGACCTCACAGCCCCTCGCACGGCGCCAGGCACGGCTGTGTGCAATCGCTCGCTCGGTTGCTCGGGGTATTCGATGTCCGGATATGAGTCAGATACGAGAACCAGCCATGCCGTGTCGTCCTCTTCGAGCAACTCGCCTGGCTCAAGCACGACTGCGCCTATCGTTTCAGTGTCCTGCGGCACGCTCTCATCGGTCTCTTCAGATACATCAATGAGCCAGTCATCTTCCCGTGCGTCCGGTATGCCCTGTGCGCCGGGGGTCGATTGGCCGGTCTCATCGACAGGCGAAGGGCGCGGGTAGTGCGATCTGACGACCGGCTCGATGGGATCCGGCCGCGGCCGTGCGGCGGGATGCAGCCGCGGCGTCACGTTTTCGAAACCCGGTTCCCGGACCGTTGAGGCCATGAGTCCGGGCGCCCAGGTCGTCTCCGGTGGCGTCTCGCCAGACGCAGCGGTCTCGGGGGAAGCGGCCTCGGGATCCGGGGTGACCCCGGCGCCACCCGTTCTCCCAGGCTGAGTCCCGGCCTGCGCCCTATCGATTCGCGCCGTCCCGCGCCGGGCCTCTTCCTGCTGCACAAGCCCCGTTCGGGCCGTAGACCTTCGCCGCACGGCGTTGCGGTCCATTACGCCGGGCTCGGCCCGAAACACCAGTACCGGGTACGGCACGCGATTGACGCCCTGGATCTGGACCTGGAATCCCGGCAGATGCAACAGCTCGTCTGACAGGCGGTCGATCAACTCGCCGGGAGACGCTGAAAAGCTGGACATGCCGGAGAACTCGGCCTGGGAGGCGTCTGACCAGGCCAACCGCACGGTGCTCACACCCTCCAGGAGCGGCAGAGCAGCGAGGACCGCGTACACACGCTCCTTCTCGGGAGATCCGACCAGTAAGAAGCCGATTTTCATCCCCCGGGAAGACGGCTTTCCGGCGGCTGAATCGGTGTTCATCGGTTCCTGCGCCATGATAAATCCAGTCCAGGCGTCACGCGTCTCCACTCTGTCTCGCGCGCTTCAGGGTGATTTTACGAATTCCCCTCCTCTGCCGGGGTTTCCACGATGCGCGGCGGCTCAAGTCGTCCGTTTGTCTTATTCTGAACTGTGCGCCTCCAATTGCAGACGATTACATTGTGCGCGCTGATTGGTGAAACGTGAGGTCCAGTTGCCGGCATCCCCCGTAACCCAGGAAACTCTCGACGAGATTGCCCTTTCCCGCGAGGAGTACGAGGTCATCGTAGAACGGCTCGAGCGTGAGCCGAATCCTCTGGAACTTGGCCTCTTCGGCGCGTTGTGGAGCGAGCACTGCGGGTACAAACACTCGAAAGCGCTGCTCAGGACGCTGCCCAACTCCAGCCCCAACCTGCTGGTTGGCGCCGGCTCGGAGAACGCGGGCGTCGTAGATATCGGCGACGGCCTCGCGATTGCCTTCAAGATCGAATCGCACAACCACCCGTCCGCAATTGAACCCCATGAGGGAGCGGCCACCGGCATCGGCGGCATAGTCCGGGACATTTTTGCGATGGGGGCGCGCCCCATCGCGCTGCTCAACTCCCTGCGCTTCGGGCCCCTCGACAGGCCGCGAAACCGCTACCTGTTCAACGGCGTGGTCGGCGGCATATCCGCTTACGGAAACTGCCTCGGCATCCCCAACGTCGGCGGCGAGGTTGTCTTTGCCGACGCGTATTCGGAGAACCCCCTGGTCAACGCCATGTGCGTGGGCCTGATCGAAGATGGCCGGATAGTCAGCGCCTCTCCGCGCGACCCTGGCGATATCCTGATGCTGGTGGGCGCAGACACCGGGCGCGACGGCATTCACGGCGCATCCGGCCTCGCCTCCCGAACGTTCGAGGAGAAGGTCGAACTCCGCTCGGCCGTGCAGGTGGGCAATCCGTTTCTGGAAAAGGTCTTGATCGAGGCATGCCTTGAAGCTGTGAAGCTGGAGTCGGTGGTGGGGTTGCAGGATCTGGGCGCGGCGGGGCTTACGAGCGCCGCGATCGAGTGTGCAGAGCGCGGCGGGATGGGTCTGCGGCTGGACGTCGCGAAGGTCCCGCGTCGCGAAGACGGCATGACCCCGTATGAGGTCATGCTCTCGGAATCGCAGGAGCGAATGCTCCTCGTGGTGGCGCCTGGCGGCGAAGCGGAGGTGAAGGAGATCTTTGATCGCTGGGATCTCTGGGCCGTGCCTATCGGTGAGTTCATCAAGGGCGGAA
>JADFPB010000214.1 GCA_022562515.1 Chloroflexota bacterium
CCGCAGACAGCCGGAAACGGTCTGTAATCGACCGCGCTAATGCCGCTACCGAACGTACACAATATGGTCTGCAGGCAAGGAGGCCGGACACGGGCCCGTGCCATGCGCGACCGCCATCCCATCGCCAGGCAAAAACTCCAGGAACGCGAACTGGCCGCTCGATGAGTAGCAATGGCTCGTCGTGATCGACTCCGGATCCGCCCACGTAGCCGCGCCGGCCTGCACAGACAGCGACCAGTCCGGCCCGCCCATCCTCACGTCGCCGTCAAGCGTGTCGCCGATCGCAAAGCCGTTCTCGACTTCTGTAGACCCCTCGGGAAACCACCATCCCGCCGCCGTGCCGGCAACGTCCCGGACGGCCCCGCGGCAATCGGCCCCGGCCACCGTCTTGCCGCTGGGAGAGCCAAAGAGGCCGTAATACTCCGCTCGCAAAGGATCTTCGAACTGGTCATAGGGGCATACCGAATGCAGCGAATCGTTCGGACCGTTCGCAAACCGCTCCGGATTCGCGAATATGTTGAGGTTGCCGGTATCGTAGACGCCAAAATCCCACGCGCCGCCAACTCCGCCCGCCACGGTGCCGCCCGCGCCCATAGTGAAGCCGACCACGTCTCCCGCCTTGAATTGCAGGGGCGGGAAATCGCCTTCTGTCCGTGAATGATCCGCCGGCTCCGCGGGGGCCACCGCGGCAAGGCTCTCTGCCAGCCCCGACAGGTGATCGAACTTGACCGCCTGAGTGCACGTGGCGGTGAACCAGAGCAGGTATTCGGCCGTCCCGACCTGAGTGTTGTAGAACGCCAGGCCGCGAAGCTCCATGTCCACCGGGGCATATACGGGAACCGGAGCAGTGACCTTGTCCCTATCCAGATGAATGAACGAATGGGGTTTCACGACATTGCCGGCTACCGAGCCAGGAGGAATGATGCTCGCCACCAGGCTCAGATCGGTGATCGCTGAAGTGAACACAGCGTGCTCTGGGCCCCCGGTCGGACACAGCTCCCCGAAGAAGTCCAGCTCCGCGCCCGAAGCGAGCTGATCGAACCGGTGGGAGTCCGCGCACGGCACGTAATAGAAGCTGCCATTGACCGAGTCCGTGTGATATCCGCTGCACCCCAACTCGATTGCCCTGTCCAGAGCGCCGCCTGAATCTGTGAAATAGTCCGCGGGCGCCGGCGCGGGCGATGCCGTGGGCAAAGGCGTCGCTGATGGCAATGGCAGCCGCGTCGGAACGGGAGTTGGTCTCCTGGGAGTGGGCGGAACGGCAGTAGTCGGCGTCGGTTCAGGCGTTGCAGATCGACGCACGATGATCGGCGTGGATGTTTCTATCGGTCCAACCTGCGGGGTTGCTGTCGGTGGAGGAGCGGAAGTCGCCCGTGGCCCTGCAGTCGCCAACGGCTGGGCAGTAGAGCTAAGAACGGTCGGCGTCGGAGACTGCCGCGATTCCGGCGCAGCCGCCAGCGTCGCGGTGGCGCTCGGCTCCGCATCCAACGCCCCCGGCTCGTCCACGCCAGAACAGGCCGCCGAGACGATGGCAATCAACGCAACGAGTCCATACGCCCAACGCCTTGCGCCCATCAAAGCTAAATGCCACATAATCCCCAGTCTGCCGCCGCCACCGGCCCCGGCCATCGTCTTTTCCGTCAATTGACGTGTGAGCCCGCACGCCCGGCACAACGCCTCTGTCCGGCAATATGCTAAGTTTCCCCCCTCGTAAACCAAACGCTGTTTTTGCCGGGGGAGAAGCGACACAATGAACGCCGCATACGCAAAACACGAAGGCCTGATCGCAGAAACAGTCCACTATCGCGGTCACGATGGCGACGAGATCGAGGCATACCTCGCGCGTCCACTTGGATCAGGCCCGTACCCGGGCGTCATCGTCACCCATCACATGCCCGGCTGGGACGATGCCACCAAGGAGATCACCCGTAAGTTCGCGCACTACGGATACGCCGCAATCGACCCCAATCTCTTCAGCAGGGAAGGGCCCGGCGACCCGGACGACGTAGCAGCAGTGGCCCGCGCCGCAGGCGGCGCGCCAGACGATAGAGTGATGGGCGACCTCGATGCCGCCGCCGCTCACCTCCGGACTCTCCCGTACCTGAACGGCAAAGTGGGCATCATCGGCTTCTGCTCAGGCGGCCGCCAGGTCTACCTTGCCGCCTGCCGGCTCGATTCCCTCGATGCCGCCGTCGACTGCTGGGGTGGACGCGTCGTCGCCACCCCGGACCAGTTGACCGACCGGCAGCCTGTGGCGCCCATCGACCTCACAGGAGATATGAGCTGTCCGCTCCTTGGCATATTCGGCAACGACGATCAGTCGCCAACCCCGGAAGATGTGGACCGCACAGAGGAAGAACTCAAGAAACTCGGCAAGACGTACGAGTTCCACAGATACGATGGCGCAGGCCACGGCTTCTTCGCCGTCGACCGGCCCGGATACCGGCCCGTCCAGGCGACCGAAGCATGGGAAGAAGTCTTCAAATGGTTCCACACCTATCTTGGTGGCCCCGATCACGGCTAACGGGCACAGGCAGAGCAGTTAAGAAAGAGAAGATAAAAATGTGCACATGGATCATCGAGAACGTTGAGATTTCCGGCAGCGGCAAAGGCGCCGACGGCTGGTTCAAGCTCAGCCAGGCAAACGTCTACTACGACCACCCGTTCCACGCCCCACTCGATCACGCTCTCATCATCGATTTCGTGAAAGATACAAACAAACCCGGCAATCGGGTGGCAGTGGAAATGACCCGTGAGTCCGCCCTCAGACTGGTCGACAGCATCAACATTGCTCTGACAACCGGCGAGGCCGCCCACGAACTCGCGTCCTCAAACGCCGCGGTTAACCAAGCGCGATAGCTGGCGAACTGCGGCCCCGCAGAAGTGGAGACACATGGTCCTCAAGAAGCTAAAAAACATCCCGAACGCCACCATAGTTCAGGCTGACCCACTGACAGAGTTCGTCGGCAGCCTGTTTGCCGCAGCAGGCATGCCCCCATCCGAAGCCGTCGAAGCGGCCGCCGTCCTGGTTGACGCAGACCTCAACGGAATCGACTCCCACGGCGTCGGATACAACCTGGACCTCCACTATCTCGGCGGCCTCATGTCGGGATACATCAACGCAACGCCCGATATCCGCATCACCCACGAAACACCTTCGACCGCAGTCGTCGACGCCGATCGCGGCATGGGCCTCCTCGCAGGCATATTCGCCATGAACGTCGCCATCGATAAAGCCCGCGAAACAGGCACCGCGTCTGTAGCGGTGCCAAACAGCAGCCACTACGGCGCCGCCGGTTACTACAGCCGAATGGCGCTCGAGCATGACATGATTGGCATGACCGTCTCTTCGGGCGGTGGGCGAGTCATCATCCCCATGGGCGGACGCGATCCCTGGATGGGCACCAATCCCTTCTCCATGGCCGCCCCAGCCGATAAAGAGCCGGCATTCGTGATCGACATGGCGTCGTCTGTCACGTCGTTTGGCAAAGTCTCCATCGCCCGCCACCTCGGGATAAAAATCCCGGAAGGCTGGGCAGTCACTGAAGACGGGCAGCCCATCACAGACCCGGCGAACAGCCCACCCGCCCACGGCCAGCCGCCGCTGGGGGTGTCACACGAGCAAGGCGCGCACAAGGGCTATGGCATCGGCATGATGGCCGACATCCTCGGCGCAATCCTCCCGGGAGAGACCGTCTCAGGCCTGCTTCCGGACAACCCCAGAGGCGGCCGCTTCTGCCACTATTTCCAGGCAATCAGAATCGACGCCTTCAGACCTGCCGCCGAGTTCAAGGCCGACATGGACGAGATGCTTATCGCGCTCCGTAATGAGAGAACGGCAGACGACTACGACCGCATCATGTACCCCGGCGAACCAGAACATGAGGCATACCAGAAGAGAATCACAGGCGGAATCCCACTACCAGAACACACTGTGGCCTACTTCAAACAGATGGCCGCCGAGCTGAGCGTTCCATACACCCTGCCTGGTTAGCCCGCGCTCGAGGGTGCCGGGCCGGCCCCAGCCAAACGGGGGCAATGCGCGACTACCCCGGCCAACAACGCCCCATTCCCAGAGAAAGTCCAGGCCACCGCCTGGCCCCATGTAATCCAGATATATCTGGCCGTCTTACGTCAGCCTGAGCGAAGGCGAAGCCGTAGCGTGAGGGCCTTCGCTGTGTTCGCTGGCAGAGCCGTTTCAATCAGGTCTCATTCGTTGCGGGTGCAGGCAGAGATCCTCACGTCG
>JADFPB010000028.1 GCA_022562515.1 Chloroflexota bacterium
GTCGGTGAGTTCTATTCGGTGGCGCTGACCAACAACTATCAGCAGGCCGAAACCGGCACCAAGATGATCCACATTGGCAAGAACACGAAGAGCACGATCGTGGCGAAGGGCATTTCGGCAGGCCACGGCCAGAACACTTATCGCGGCCAGGTAAAGATCATGCCGTCCGCGACCAACGCAACGAACTACACGCAGTGCGACTCGCTTCTCATCGGCGACAAGTGCGGCGCACACACTGTGCCGTACATCGAAGTGGGCAACTCCACCGCAAAGATAGAGCACGAAGCTTCGACGTCCAAAGTTAGCAGCGATCAGCTCTTCTATTGCCTGCAGCGCGGGCTTTCGGAAGAAGATGCCCACCACATGATCATCACCGGCTGGAGCAGAGAGGTTTTCAAAGAGCTTCCGTTCGAGTTCGCGATGGAGGCTAGCCAACTGCTGAAAGTCAGCCTCGAAGGCGCGGTCGGCTAGCGCACCATTTCGGCCCGGCGATGATAACGGCGCCAGAAGCAATGCTGGATAACCAAGACTGGACATCCAGAATCTGGAATTCCGGTAATACCAGGAATAAAGGACCCCGAATACCGAATGCTTGAAGTAAAAGACCTGCGCGCCTCAGTTGGCGACACCGAAATTCTGAAGGGCCTGAGCCTGTCCGTGAAAGCCGGCGAGGTCCATGCGGTAATGGGCCCTAACGGCAGCGGGAAGAGCACCTTTGCCAATGTGCTGGCAGGCCGGCCCGAGTACATCGTCACCGGCGGGACCGTGGAATATGCGGGCGAGGATCTGCTGAAGAAATTTCCAGACGTGCGGGCCCGTGAGGGTATCTTCCTGGCGTTCCAGTACCCCATGGAGCTTCCTGGCGTTCGCTACTGGCAGTTCATGAAAGCCGCGGTCGACGCAAAGCGGAAGCACCGCGGTGAGAAGGAGTACGGCGTCAGGGAGTTCGACGCTATCTGGAAAGAGAAGATAGACCAGCTCGGCATAGACCCCGATCTGCTCGGACGCTCCGTTAACGAGGGTTTCTCCGGCGGAGAGAAGAAGCGGGCTGAGATGCTCCAACTGGCTCTCCTCGAGCCCCGGCTTGCCATCCTGGACGAGACCGACTCAGGGCTTGACGTCGACGCGCTTAGAGCGGTTGCCAGTGGGGTAAACGATCTCAAGAGCCCCGACCGCGCGTTCCTGATCGTCACCCACTACCAGCGGCTGCTGAACTATCTCACGCCGGACTACGTGCACATTCTGGTCGACGGGCGCATCGTGCGGTCAGGTGGCCCAGAACTGGCGCTGGAGGTAGAGGAGAGCGGCTACGACGCCTATCTCCAGGCCGCTGCTGTCGGCTAAACCGCCGCAACGCCGATCACGACAAAATTTTCCCAGAGTAATCCAGATTCCACCAGATCATTAGAGAAGTCATGACCACAAAGCCTAAGGAAGTGGACGCCTACCTGGCGGCATTCCGCGATCTCAGCTCAACTAACGGCACTTTTGCGGCTCTTCGGGAAGCGGGTTTCGCGCGGTTTGCGGAAGTTGGCATGCCGACCGCCCGCAGGGGCAACGAGCGATGGAAGTACACGAACGTCGCTCCCATAGCCCGCGCCGAATTCACGCATGTTGGAGCGGCGCCGGAGGGCGATGCCAGCGTTACTGTTGAGGCCATTGAGTCGGTCGCGCCGTGGAGTGCGGACTGGGAGACTCTTGTTTTCGTGAACGGCCGTCATGTCCCAGCTCTTTCTTCTTCACCAGGTAAGACTGGTGACGGCCTGGAGGTATCCACCCTTGCCGCCGCGGCCGTAGATCACCCGGATATCGTCGATGGGCATCTGGCCCGATACGCGCCGGTATCGAGCGATGATGGATTCGGCGCGTTGAACACGGCGTTTCTGACTGACGGCGCGTTCGTGCGGATCACTGGTGAGGCAGGTCCTGACAGGCCCGTCCACTTACTCTTCTTCATGTCCGATCTGGATGAGCCGTCTGTGGCCTATCCAAGAGTCCTTGTGCTGGCTGAGGCGAACAGTTCGGCGACCGTCATCGAATCCTATGCAGGGATTTCATCGTCACCCTACTTCACCAACGCGGTGAGTGAGATCGTTCTTGAGGACGGCGCCCGGTTAACCCACTACCGGATAATGAACGAAGGCCCGCAGGCATTCCACATTGGCACCACGCGTATCAGCCAGGGACGGGATACATTTTTGACGGCGATATCGTTTGCATTCGGCGCACAACTTGGCCGCAACGATATGCACGTCCTGCTGGATGCGCCCGGCGCAGAGTGCGTTCTCAATGGGCTGTACATGACCTCCGGCTCGCAGCACCTCGACAACCACATCAGCCTTACGCATGCAAAGCCACACGCGACCAGCAGACAGCTCTACAAGGGTATTCTGACGGGTGAGTCGCGGGCGGTATTCAGCGGCCAGGTCCTCGTCGAGAAGGACGCGCAGAAGACGTACGCGGTGCAGCGGGACATGAATCTTCTTCTCTCCGACCGCGCCGAGATCGACACCAAGCCGAGCCTGATCATCCATGCCGACGACGTCCAGTGTTTCCACGGCGCCGCGGCCGGCGAAGTGGACGAGAACGCGGTCTTTTACATGATGGCCAGGGGTATCGACAAAGAGACGGCTAGCAATATGCTAATAAGTGCGTATGCGAGTGAGATCGTCGATCAGGTAGAGACCGCCGTCTTGCGCGACCACCTCACCAAGACCGTCACCGATCTTCTACCCATCTTCAAACTTTAGACCAGGGACACATGGCTTCTTCTGATTCGGCATCTTCACACCCAGGCCCGCAGGCAGCTTCGGCTGCGCTGGCAGATCCTGGCCCGCTGGATATCGCGGCAATCCGGGATCAATTCCCTATCCTCGGCATTGAGATAAACGGCAAGCCGCTAATCTACCTCGACAACGCGGCGACAAGCCAGAAACCGCAAACTGTCATCGACGCGCTGGTCGACTATTACCAGTCATCCAACGCGAACGTGCATCGCGGCGTCCACACTCTGAGCCAGCAGGCGACAGACATTTACGAGGAGACCAGGGAAAAGGCGCGGGCGTTCATCAACGCCCGCGACGCCAGAGAAATCATCTACGTCCGTGGAACTACGGAGGCCATCAATCTGGTGGCGTCATCCTACGGCCGGGCCAATATCGGCGATGGCGATGACGTGATCATCACGGCGATGGAACACCATTCCAACATCGTGCCGTGGCAGATCCTTTGCGATGAGCGCGGAGCCAACTTGAAGGTCATTCCCATGAATGACGATGGCGATCTGCTCATAGACGAGTTTGAAAAACTTCTTGGCCCGCGTACGAAATTCGTGTCCGTGGTCCATCAGGCCAATTCGATTGGAACGGTCAACCCTGTCAAACAGATCGTGGAGATGGCGCATGCCCACGGCGCAGTCGTACTGGTAGACGGCGCGCAGTCGGCGCCCCACATCCCGGTGGACGTGCAGTATCTTGATTGCGACTTCTACGCCTTTTCCGGGCACAAGCTATACGGCCCGACAGGCATCGGTATTCTTTACGGAAAGTATGATCTCCTAAACGCCATGCCCCCTTACCAGGCCGGTGGCGAGATGATCGCCTCGGTGACGTTTGAGAAGACGATCTACGCGGACCTACCGGCGAAGTTCGAGGCCGGTACCCCGCATATCGCCGGCGTCGCGGGGCTGGGCGCCGCGATCGACTGGGTGCAGGGAATCGGAATCGAACGTATCGCCGCCCATGAGCACTCTCTGGTCGAGTACGGCCTGCGGCGGCTGAAAGAGATCGACGGCGTCACGATCATCGGAAACCCGAAGCACCGGGCGGGCCTTATCAGCTTTATCGTCGATGGCGTGCACCCGCATGATGTCGGCACCGTGTTGGATTCGCAGGGAATCGCGATCAGGGCCGGCCACCACTGTGCCCAGCCGGTTATGGCTCATTTCGGCGTTCCCGCAACAGTGCGTGCGTCGTTTGGCGTCTATAACACCACCGACGAGATCGACAGACTCTACGAAGGTGTCCAGCAGGTGTTCGAGGTGTTCGGGTAGTGCCCGATTTCTCGGATCTGGCCGATCTCTACCAGGAGATCATCATGGATCACCGGCGGTCGCCTCGTAACGAGGGACTACCTCCCGGGCACGATCACTCAGCCGACGGTTTCAATCCGTTTTGCGGCGACAAGGTATCCGTCGGCCTCAAGATGGAAGACGGTGTCATCGTGGACGTGGGGTTTGAGGGTGAAGGCTGTGCCATTTCCATCGCTTCGGCCTCGCTCATGACAGAATCGGTCATGGGACGTCCGGTAGACGAGGCGGTCAAGATTTTCCACGCTTTTCGCGATCTGCTCACGAATACGGATGGATCTGCAAGTGCGGACACCCCCAGCGACCTGGGGGACCTTGAGGCGCTGGCCGGGGTGAAGGCCTATCCAACCCGGATCAAGTGTGCAACTCTTTCGTGGCACACCCTGAAGGCCGCGATCGACAAAAAAGCCAAGCCAGTAAGCACCGAGTAGTCTCTCAGCCTGTTCGAGGCGGAAGGCAGCTGGCATAACATTGCCTGATGCGTGAGATAGATAGCCTGGACGAGTTGTACCGGGACATCGTTCTGGATCATCACCGATCGCCCCGGAACTCCGAATCTCTTGAATCGCCCGATGCTCAGGGTGAGGCGATAAACCCCTTCTGTGGCGACGAAGTGAGGATCCAGCTGTCGGTTGCTGGCGGGCGCATCGACGACGTCTCGATATCGGGCGTCGGATGCTCCATCAGCCAGGCATCCGCATCGCTGATGGGCGAGGCCGTCAAGGGGAAAAACCTGCCCGAAGCGCTGGCGGTACTGGAGGCCTTTCGCGCTCTGATGCAGGGCCGTTCTCGTTCAGTCGATGGCGCCGCGGGAGAGATCGATCTGGGCGACCTGATGGCTCTTGAAGGCGTGAAGCGTTACCCGGTCAGGATCAAGTGCTCCCTGCTTGGCTGGACCGCCCTCGAAGATGCCCTCAAGGATCTGGGAACGGGTTAGCGGCGGCCCGGGGGCCTGTCCCCCACGCGTATCGCCGAGAGGAAATTCCCGTCGGCCCGCCGCGTTGAGGGCCTGAAGTTTTCCAGGAACGGCCAGTAGACCCAGCGCACGACCCTGCTGGCCGGGGCGAATCGGTGGGCGCCGGCCAGGATCTGGCGCTGTATCTCCAGCACTGTCTGGCGCCGCACCGCGGGATCGCTTTCGACCGCCTGCGCCTCAATCAGGCCGTCCAGTTCCGGCGTGGAATATCCGGTCGTATTCCATGCGCCATTCGAGTGATAGACGGCGAGGAGGTAGTCGCTGAGACTCGCGACCGGCGGCTGAGAGCCCAGGAACAGGTCATAATCGCCGCCAAACCAGACCGCATCGCCAAATTCCCTGGTCGTCACCTCTTCAATTATCACCGTCGCACCGAGCCGCGACAGAGCATCTGCGATACTTCGCGCCTGCTCCTGATAACGCTCGTCGAACAGGCCGACTTTTATCGTGATGTCGCGGGAAAGACTCAGCGGTGTTGGCGGCACGCTCGCGAATTCACTGAAGATGGTTCGTAGTTCAGATTCAGGCAAGAGCCAATCCGGGTTGGTTACCGGTAGTCCCACGCTGACGAACGCGTCGTCGCTCCAGATTTCAGCGAGGTTCCGCCATGGGGTCAGGGCGCCGAGAAGAGCCTGGCGGGTTTCCAGAGAGTCAAACAGCGCCCGGCCTGTGTTGATGGCGAATTCGAGGCCTACGCCGGACTGTGCCACGTCGACGACGCGAAGGGTAGTATTGCGGCTGGTCGCCGTCTCGAACTCTTCAGGCCCGAGCTGGGCGAAATCGATTATCCCGGTCAGCAGGGCCGTGAACTGCGTCCCCTGGGAGATGTAGGCGATCTCGAGGGTTGTAACGCCGGGCCGGACCGGATCGTAATACGCAATGTTCGCGCCAAACACCGAGCGGGTTTCGGACGTGCTCTTCCAGAGCCACGGGCCGGACCCGACGATCGGCCCTTCCAGCAGGTTGCCGGACTCTGAGACGGCCTCCGGAGCGACGATCACAGAGTGGCCGTCAGCGAGAAGTTCGAAGAGCTCTGCGTCGGGCCTTTTGAGGACGATCTCAACAGTCTGCGGATCGATCGCGGTGATCGATTCGATGTTGGAGAGCAGGCCGGCGTTCGGCCAGCCCGGTGTGGCCTGTCGCCGGAAACTGAATACGACATCTGAGGCAACGACTTTCCGGCCGTTCACAGGCGGCAGGTCTTGCCAGAACGCATCTGGCCGCAGGGTTATCCGGTAGGTGGTCAGGTCCGCCATTTCCCAGGATTCGCAGAGTGCACAGGCCACTCCCCCAGCGGAACCCCCGGAAGAACCCGGGGGGGCGCCAGCAGTGAGGCCGTCCGGGTCGAAACGGAAGAGATGGTCATATACGAGCGCGGGCCCCCACGTTATGAGGGCAGGGGATGCCTCCTGGTGGGGGTCGAAATGAACCGGCGGCTGTGGCGCGGCGGTCCGCAGAACCCCCAGGGGGAGAATTCGTTCGGGCATTGGGGCAGCGACGGGCGCCGCCGTTGCCGTCGCCTTCGCTGTCTTGAGCTCGGGGGTGGGAGTGGCCGCGTGAGTGGCGGTTGGAATCGGCGCCAGGATAGGCGTCGGCACAAGCGGGTCTGGTGCGGGTATTCCGTTGGAGGAGCACGCGGCTGCGATTATCGCAAACGCGGCGGCAGCCCACAGAAGGGTGGCGCGTCGCGGAGGCGCTTTTGCGGGGAACATGGGGGATAGCGTACTGTCCGAACACGCCGGAGGTCGACGTGGCTCGGGCCGCGTAAACGACGGATTAATCGATATCATCCCCTGATTGATGAGACATTGATGAGACGCGGGGAGACACACGCGCCGGATTCAGCGCCGGGGAGGAACCGTCTGTTCGTCGATATTCACACACATGTAGAGCAGTACGACGATTCTGAGCTGCCGGGCGTTCTGCAGCGCGCTGCGGAAGCGGATGTTGGCGCGATAGTGGTGGCCGGTGTGACGGCTGCGAGTTCCGCCCGCGCCGTTGCCCTCGCCCATGCAAATCCGGCGCTGTTCGCAGCGGTGGGCGCCCACCCGCAGGATCTGGGCGGCCCTTTGAGCGATACAGATCTCGGGAAACTCGATGCCCTGGCAGGGGACGAGGCCGTAGTCGCCATGTCGGAGATCGGCCTTGATTTCCAGCCGTCGTCTCTTTCCTACGGCGACCAGGCCGCCGGCGATCAAAAGACCGCGTTGCGAGCGCAAATAAGCATCGCTCGGAATCATGACCTCGCGGTCATCTGGCATATGCGGGAGGCTACTGCCGAATGCCTGCGGATCATGCGGGACGAAAAAGTGGGCGGACTGAGAGGCGCGGCGCACTATTTCCAGGGAAGCTACGATGAGGCGTCGGCGGTCATCGACATGGGCTGCAAGATTTCTCTTGCGAAGCCGTTGCTCCGGCTACCGTGGTTACAGGATGTAGCGGCGCGAATCCCGCTCAGCGCTGTAGTCCTTGAGACTGATTCGTTCCCGCAGCCGTTTAAAAAGAACAGGGCAAAATGGACGGAGCCACGCGACATCCCGCTGGTGGCGCAAAAACTGGCGGATCTGCGGGGAATAGAGGTATCCGAGGTCATGGCTGCCACAACCGAAAACGCATTGAGCCTGCTGGGAGCCAGGGGCGAGCAACTTGCCACGCGGCTGGGTGCGTAACGTCACGCCTGTGTGTGAGAGCGCGCGGGTGAGTCTCCGGCGCGCACCCAATCTGAAAGACGTGGCTGCATCTATAATTCTGACCACACCTCGCCACCGATAGCGACCGCCGCGCAATCTGTGGCGAAACGGGGGAGGACCGATTGATACCAGGCACATCGACAGTTGCGTTCAAAGAGTGGGCGGTCACGGTTGCCGCTCTTGAGCGGGGCGAGCAGATCTTGTTGCTCAGAAAGGGCGGCATCCGCGAGGACGGAAAGCATTTCAAGGTCGAACATGACGGTTTTTTTCTGTACCCGACATTCGATCATCAGACTCCGGATTTGTTGAAGCCGGAGTTTCATCCGCTCTACGGTGAGACGCTTGCGGACGAAGATCCGGACCTTGTTCACCTAAGCTCGTACGCCGAGGTCGTTGAAGTATTCGAGACATCCGACGAGGTGGCCGCAAAGGCACTCGAGGAGTTTCACATCTGGTCCCCGGAGTATGCCGAGAAGCGGATCCACTGGAAGCCGCAGCACCCCCTGATGGTGATGATCCTGCGGATCCACGCCCTCGAACAACCGCAGGCGCTGCCAGTGATGCCGGAATACGACGGGTGCAAGTCCTGGGTGAGCCTGGTCGAGGAGTACCCGGTCGGGGTCGCGACGCCGGTGCTGAACGACCGCCGATTCAACCGCCGGCTCGATGAGATCAGGGCCGTACTTGGCGAGCCCGTAAGCTCCTAGTCATTACACGGATTGAGGAATATCGAGGCTGTATGAAATACAGGACCGTGGCAGGAACAGACCTGCAGGTGTCGGAGATCGGATTCGGCGTCTGGGCAGTCAGTACCAATTGGTGGGGCGAAATCCCGGAAAAAGACGGTATAGACCTGATGCGTCACGCCTTCGATCTGGGCGTCAACTTCTTCGATACCGGAGACGCCTACGGCGCCGGATACGGCGAGGAAATCTTGCAAAAAGCGTTTCCCATGGACCGGGACAAGATCATCATCGGGACCAAGTTCGGCTACGACATGGAAGCCCCAAGGGCCCCTGGCCAGCACAAAGAGCGGCCGCAGCGCTGGGAGCCTGAATTCGTACGCAAAGCCTGTGATTCTTCACTGTCTCGCCTGGGGACAGACGTAATCGACTTTTATCAGCTTCATAACCCGCGTCTGACCGCGCTCCAACGGGATGACACGTTCGCAGAATTGGAGTCACTCAGGGAGGCCGGCAAGGTGCGCCACTATGGCGTTGCCGTTGGGCCGGACATCGGGTGGCGAGAAGAGGGAGAGTTCTCCATAAAAGAGCGTCACGCTCCCTCACAGATCATCTACAACATCCTGGAACAGGATCCGGCAATAGACTTCATCCGCTGGGCGGAAGAAGAGAACGTGGGCCTTTTGGGCCGGGTTCCCCACGCCTCAGGGTTGCTGGACGGCAAGTACACCCGCGCGACGAAGTTTGACCCCGGCGATCACCGGAGCTTCCGGCGGCAGGAGTGGCTGGACAAGTCCATGACCAAGGTGGAGATGATCGACTTCCTCTTCGCCAACAAGGACGCCACGATGGCGCAGGTGTCGCTCAAATTCGCTTTGACTCCGCGGATCATCGCCTCGGTCCTCGTGACGGCGACGGAGAAGGAGCAACTGGAAGAGTTTTGCGCGGTATCGGAGATGCGGGAGCTGCCGGCAGACGAGCTGGCGCGCGTGGCCGAGTTGTATGACGATAACTTCGGCCTGGGGGAGAAGGACCCGTTGAAGAGCAGCGTCGCCTAGAGCTCAGGCGTCTGGCGCCGTTATCGAATTTCTCCGATTGGGCTCGGTTTTTCGCCTTTTACCTGCCCGTGATCGCCGCGCCCGCGCCTCCCTCTTCGTTTGCGGGATAATTTGCGGCGCGCTCCCGCGCGCTTCATCTCCTCTTCCAGGAAGGTGAAGTCTCGCTGAGGGAGGATGTGCAGCGGACCGATGAAGGCAAGCGGCCAGTCCTCAGGCGGCCACTTTCTGACATATTCGAGACCGGGACCGACTTCCCGGGCGTCCACGAACTGGCTCTCTGCCAGCACCACGTCTGATTTGATCTCCACGCGGTGAGGGAATGTTTCATCCTCCCGGTGGTGTTCCCAGATCCGCTCGTTGTCTTCAAACGGCTCCGACTTTACAGTGGCGGTAGCCGCAAAAACCCGCCGGTCCGCCAGGTAATAGATGAGACGATCGTCCGGGCTGAGCCGAGATGCTTTGCGGCGCTGACTGCTCTCAATTCCCTGAATCTTGAAACCCTCGCGCCGGGATATATTGAAGTTCTTCTCGTTCGTGACGAGCATCCAGTACGTTTTGCCCACAACTCACCATCCCCGGAGCGAAGGTCGAGTGAACGACCCAACGAAGATTACCGGTCAAGCCGCCGGTCGAACCGCCATCCAAATCGAATGTTAGCACCGCCCACGATCACCGGCGGGCCGTGGAAATCCGCGCTCAAAGTGCTCGCCCTGATTCCCCGGCGGTCCTGGATTCCATGGGTTTCGGCACGATGGGCCCCGTCTTGGTAAAGAAGGGTAATGATGGAGTTACGAGATGGTGATCGGCGTCGATTTGGTATTGCAATGACTGCGTCGCTGGTTAAAAGTAGTCCCTGGCATTTCTACCTGATATCTCTGGTCATCTCTGGGGGACTCAGCGCCCCGTCCGGCCGAGAGCGCCGGACTGGCAGACCGCTCGGCGGCGGGCCTGCACCGAGCGAGGCGCGTGAAAGGGAGAGCATGGAACCCAAGCAACCCGGCCTGGTGAGCGTCCTTGTCGTGGACGATGACTATGAGCTCTGCCAGGTAGTCAAAGACGGCCTCGATATCGAGGGCGTCTACATCGTAGCCACGGCGGATGACGGAGCCGCGGGCATCCGGGCGATAGAGCAGTCGCCCCCGGACATAGTGTTGCTGGATATGCTCATGGCCCCATCAAGCGGATTCTCCGTGCTGCAGCACCTCCAGGAAGCCGGCCATGAGCGGCGTCCTAAACGAGTGATCGCAATGAGCGGGGTGAGTGACGACGAAACGATTGCGACGATCATGGCTCTGGGCGCGGACGCGGTGCTATCGAAGCCGTTTACGCTTGGCGAACTGAGGCGAACGTGCGAGCGGGCCAGGCTTGCGTTAGCCCGCACCGGTTCAGTAAGAAGTGTCTGAACTTCGCCCCGGTCCTGGCTGCGCTTGCCGCCGGTGACATGCGACAACGCACGGGATGATCCGTTTCTGGCCTCGAACGCAAACGCGGCGCGGTCCAGACGCGGCGTGCGGCGAAATTGACCAGCGCGGTCTTGCCAGGGAATCTCTTATACGTGTGAGTGTCAACCCCACAGTGCATTTGGTTTCTTACCGTGTAATGGATTGCATCAGCGGCCCAATATGGAAGAGGCGGAACGTGATCCTGGGGGGGCACACAATTCGTAGAGAAGAAAGACAGACAGCGCCCTTGGGACTCATCCTCGTAATTGACGACCAGGCCGAGGTCCGCGAAGAACTGACACAGGTCCTGGAGTCGGCTGACCATGAGGTGCTTGTAGCCGAAGATGGGCGCAGCGGCCTCGAGGCTGCGAAGAACTTCGCGCCGGATGCCGTCATTCTCGACATCGACATGCCGGGCATGGACGGTTTCGAAGTGCTGAAGCATTTCCGCGACAGCCGAGGCACGGCGACCCTGCCTGTGATAATGATCACAGATCGTCCAGACCCCAAGCAGAAGCGGCAGGCGCAAGAGATGAGCATCGTCGATTATCTGACCAAGCCATTAGAGCCGGCGGATATCGAATTGCGTGTGAGGTGGGCCCTCAAGGCCGGCATGACCGTCCCGGCGGTGCCGTGGGACCAGGTAGGGGCCGAGCTGAATAGGCAGGCGGATGATTCGGATTCCAGGGGCGGCAGCAGCCGATCGGCCGCCGCAGCGGATCAGGATGCTGCGTTCGAAGCGGAACCTGGCGAGAGTGTCGGCGCGGTTACTCCCGAGCATGGCGGAACAGTCGAGATCGAAGATGGCGCGATGCAGGTGGAGGTACCTGCAGGCGCAGTACCAGACACGATTGGACTCCATGTAAAGCGCGGAGACCATAGCGGCAAGCCCGAACCCGGCGTCATGCGCATGCGTGTTGGCAAGAACGCCGCGGACATAAGGCTCTCTGACAAGACCGGCGCTGCCATCAGCGGCCTGAAACTAAAAAAGCCAGCCAGGATAGGATTCAAGGTCTCCAAAGAGGATCTGCGCAAGCCGGATGCGGTGCGGCTCCTGAGGGTACAAGAGTTCGACCACGAAACCGGCAAGTGGGTCGATCTTGTAACGAATATCGATACGGATTCCGGGATGGCATACGCGGAGAAGACGCGATTCCCCAGAACCGTTAAGAAGCGCCGGGCGGCCAAGGTGCTTGTGCTGGACCCGAGCGACCGCGAGTACGACAAGATCGACGTCGCGCTTGAGGGATCGGGCTTCAGAGTCCTCCGAGAGACGATCCCGGCGAAGATAAAGGGCCGGATCATCAAAGATCGCCCCATAGTCGTAATCCTGGGCCTGATCCTTGCCGGACAACAGGGCATTCGCATTCTGAGGGAGATCAAGGCGGACCCGAAACTTCGCCGCACCAGCGTGATTCTCATTGGTCATCCGGATGATCCCGAAGCTTACGCAGGGGCGATCAACCTGGGCGCCCGCGACGTTATTGCAGGGCCGGTGCAGATGGGCGAGTTGCAGTATCGCATCGGCCGGGCCTATGAAGCGGCTGCTGCCAGGCAACGCAAAGCCGGTCTAATGGGCGCGGGTCCTATGCACCCTGCCGCAAGGCGAGGCCCACAGCCCGCGCGCAAGCCGGCGGGCCCGGCGTCGGCCGCGACGAGAAAACCGGCCGCTGCGAGATCGACCACCCGCACCAAACCGGCTGCTCCTGGCCGCAGAGTGCAACGTGCTCGTAGCAGGCCAGCTGCCTGAGAAGTCTGGTCCGACGGCATATGTCAAAACGCCCGCCGCAATGGCGGGCGTTGATATTTGCGAGCAACTGCGGCGACTCGTTAACCGGCGTAACTCATGCCGATGGAACTGAGGGTTCCAGGCTCGCCATCCGCCGGTCCCTGTCCGCCGCCAACCACTTCGCCGAAGAAGACAATGTGATCGCCGGGTTGCGCTGAGTCGACGACCCTGCACTCTATCCAGCCGACCGCGGCGCCGAGCACCGGCGTGCCGGTGCCGTGGTATGAGACTTCCTGGTCCTCAAGCCGGCTCTCGCCGGATTCAGAGCGGCGAGCCATCTTTGCAGCGAGATCGTGGGTATCCCCGGGCATGAAATTGATGGAGAAGACTCCGGTTGCCTTGATGTTGGCCGCCGTGTTCGAGGCTTCCTGAACGGCCACAGCGTATACCCTGGGATCGAAAGATACCTGGGTACCCCAGCTGGCGGTCATCGAATCGGCCGTGCCGTCCGTTGCTTTCGATCCCACCGCAATGAAGCCGTAAATGGCCTGCTGAATTCCATCGCTCGGGTCGTTTGTCGCCATGGTCTGCATTCTCCTTGGAATTAATCGTAAAGCACTAATTTAACTCAACTATCATAAGAAGCGTTGCATTAGATTGCGGCTTCGAGGTGAGGGTTCAGGGCACGGGTATATTTGCTCGATGCAGCGAAAATCAGACTGAGACTGGCCCGGTTCTCCGTAGAATCCAGCGGTCGAAATACAGTGGAATGATAGACTTTCAGCGATTATTCGTGAGGGGTTCCAGGGGCCGCGAACCTGTAAGTCGGTCCCATTGACTGGAGTGGCGCTTGGCTGAGCCACCGGGTGCAATACTGGTCGTTCACTCTGGCGTCGCAGAGCCGGGCCAGATACCTCTGGATGAGGCAAGTCACATTCTGGGCCGGTTGCCCCACGCCGACATTGGGCTTGAGAACCCGTATGTTTCCCGCAAGCACGCTCAGATCGGCTTTTCCGATGATGGATATTTCATACGTGACCTGGGAAGCAAGAATGGCACATATGTTGATGGGGATCGACTTGGTGATGGCCGCCGGATCCTCGAAGGCGGCGAGCTAGTCGAGTTCGGCGCCGGGCAGGTCATGGCTACTTTTGCGCTGGGCACCGGGACGGTGACGCTTCCTCACCACCCGCCTATGGAAGACGATACTCTACCCGGAGAGCCAGCCACGCAAGGGGTAGCAGTTGAGGCGAGCAAGCGTGAGGTCTACGTGGACGGGGTTATGGTCAATCCTCCATTGAGCCGCAAAGAGTTCGACGTCCTGAGTCTCCTCTACGACCGTCATGGCGAGGCGTGCAGCAAAGATGAGATCGCGGTACGCGGGTGGCCGGAGCGAGGGGAAGGCGGAGTTTCAGATCAGGAGATCGGCCAGTGCGTTCACAGAATTCGCAGGCGGATCGAGCCCGATCCCGGGGCGCCGCAATTCTTGGAGTTGATCAGGGGTTTTGGATACCGTCTCAATAACCAGGGGTAAACGTCCTGCCATTCCCGAGTTTCGGTTTGGACTGATCGCGCGAATCAGCGAGATCGTTGTAAAGGGAAAGCAATAATTTAGTAAAGAGGTTGTCAAGTACGGGGCCGGTACATGTGGCAGAGTTCACTTCAGGAGCGCTCATCATCACACGAATCAAGCTGATAGTTGTGTCCCAGGCAGGGGTTTCAGGCAGGACGCTGCCTCTGACGAATGATCAGATGAGCAATGTCTAATCCGTACGATGGCGGCACGTTTTTCTGGTACTGGTACGAATGGTGGTTCCCGGTCTTCTTCGCCGTGGTGGCTCTGGCCATAGGCGTTGGCATTCTCATCACGACAGACCGGAAGCGCTACGGGGTAATTGTTCGGGTATTGGCGCTGCTCGCATTCGTGGGTACGTTCACTCTGGCTCAAGAGCGGATCGGCTTTGGAATCAAAGCTGACGAGGAGATGGTGGCGGTGATTAACATGCTTGGTGGATTTGGCTCGATCATAGTTGGAGCGGTGCATTTCATGGTTTACGGCAGGCGCAGAGAGGCTGCGCAGGCGGAAGAGACGGCGCCGAGCACACCGGCACAGGGCACCGTTGTGGGTTCGGCAGGCACCATGACAGGCGTTGCGCCTGGGGAGGCTGATCAGCTTGCGCAAACGGAGTCAGCGGCGGCCGATCTTCCGGTAGAGGCAGGGGGTGGCATGACACTCGTTCAGGGCGCCGACGCTCTGGGAACTTCTCCTGTAGCTGAAGAAGTGGCGCCTCCGGCGTGGCTGGTATTCCAGTCCGGCCCCAACGCGGGGCAGACTATTCCGCTGTCCGGAACGGAGACGACCATCGGCAGAGGCGCGGATAACGATATCGTGGTCGACGATGAGGGCGTTAGCCGCCAGCATGCGGCGATCACGTTCGTGGGCGGGGAGTACCGGCTTGCAGATGTGGGAAGCGCCAGCGGGACTCTGCTGGATGGCTCTTCAGCGGAGACTGCCGTCCCACTTGAGTCGGGAGCTACTGTGCGCCTTGGCGAGACCGATCTTCTATTCATGCAGGGCCAGCCTGGTGTGGCGTCCGAGACCCCATCGTCCGCAGCAGCAACCGAGCCTCCTCCTGCGCCTGCGCCCTCTGGTGATGCAGCCGCGACCATCGTTGCACCGCCGCCAGAGCCGGAAGAGACTTTGATGGCATGGCTGGCCGTTACCGATGGACCCTCGAAGGGCCTCACGTGCCAGGTAAAGGCCGGTGAGACACGAATCGGACGCGGCGATGATAACGATCTGATCATCGGTGACGCCGGGGTAAGCCGGAATCACGCCATGGTGGTGGGCAGCGATTCAGGCATGATCCTGCTCGATCTCGCGAGTTCGGGCGGCACCCGGCTGAACGGCGAGGCGCTGAGGCCGGCGGAACTGTCTACTACCAGTGTGATCACCATCGGTGAGACCGAGTTGATGCTGATAGGTGTGGAATCGGCTCCTGAATCCGCCGTCCTGGATGCGGCCGGCTCCGCAGACGCCACCATCGTGGCGGCCCCTGCCACCTCTAAGCAGGGCGGCGTGCTGGTGGCTCGAAAAGGGCCTGATGCAGGAAAGACGTTTCAGCTCGTAGAAGGTGACAACGTAATCGGCAGGGGGGAGGCTACCGTACAGCTTTCGGATCCCCAGGCAAGCAGGCGCCACGCGGTCATACGAAGGTCGGGCGACAAGTTCATCGTTTACGACCTGGGCAGCACGGCCGGAACTATCGTGGACGGCCAGAAGGTGGAGGGTATCAAGATCAAGGGGACAGATAAGATCACCCTGGGCAGTTCAACCATCGTCGTCATGGAACCCAACGCGGGCTAGGGCGGGGGCGCGGCAGGGTGAGCACAATCGGAACCAGGGCGCCTGCCAGGCAGATCGCTATTGGCGCGCGCGGCGACACCGGACGGGTCCGTACCAATAATGAAGATCGCTATTGCGCGTTGTTACCGCCGAATACCCTGCCTGGGGTGGGCGGCGTCCTTGCGGTAGCCGATGGAGTGGGCGGCCATCAGGCCGGAGAAGTTGCCAGCCAGATGGCGATAGACGGCATTGCCGCCTTTCTGGGCCGTGCATCCAGAATGGCCGAGGCGCAGGACGGAGACCGGCTACCGCTGCTGCACTCGGTTGTAACCCTCATCAACAGACAGGTTTTTGAGGCAGCCTCGCAGAGCCAGTCCGGCTCGGGCATGGGTACCACCCTATCGGTTGCCATGATCGAAGGAAACACGGTGTGGATCGGCCACGTGGGAGATAGCCGGGTCTACCTCTACAGGGACAGACGATTGAGCCGGCTGACGCCGGACCATAGCTGGGTGGGTGAAGAAGTGGCACGCGGCGCCATGACTCCTCAGGAGGCCGAGACGCATCCGAGGCGGAATATCCTCACTCGCGCCGTTGGCATCGCCCAGGAGGTCGAGCCGGCTACCATCAGGGCAGACCTGCTGCCTGGAGACAGTCTTCTGCTCTGCTCTGATGGTCTTTACGGCATGGTGACGGAAGATCGGATCGCGGCCGTGTTGGGCGCCAAGCCGCCGGACGAGGCAGCCGATGTCCTTGTGGACATGGCCAACACAGCGGGCGGCACGGACAACGTCACGGTGATCGTCGCGCAGGTGCTGAGCACGGAACCGCTGCCCGCGGAACTCTGGGAAGGTGGTCTTGACGTTGAGACGGTCATTCCGGCGATGGCGAAGAAGCGGTCCACCTGGAGTTTCGGGCGCATCGCCCTCTTCCCCGTGCTTGCGCCTTTCAAGGCGGTCTTCTGGCTTGCGAAAAACCTGCGCGTAGAGCGCCGATAGACCAGGCTCCCCCCGGTTTCCCCAACTTATTGAGATGCGTGGCATATCATCCGCTCTGACACCAGAGAGGCTAACGAAGATTGTCCCGGCAACGCATAGGCCAGTACAGGATTGTCGAAGAGATCGCCACTGGCGCGCAGGGGGTGATCTACCGCGCGTTTGACGAGGTCAATAACCGGCTCGTCGCCATCAAGATTCCGGAGTTGGGCCGCGGCGCCCCTGACGCGTTCATAGAGCGTTTCCGCAGGGAAGCCGAGGTGATGTCTTCCATCGACCATCCCAACGTCGTGAAGATTTATGACGTGGGCGTGGAAGACGGCCGCCACTATCTGGCAATGGAACTCATGCCGGGGAGCCTCTTCAGCCTGATTGAGAGCGGAGAGGCGCTCCCTGTGGCAAGCGCTGTCCGCTTCGCCATCCAGATCGCCGACGGCCTATCGGCGGCGCACAGCGTCGGCGTCGTTCACCGTGACATCAAGCCGCAGAACGTGCTGATCGATGCCGATGGCGTCGCCAAGGTGGCCGATTTCGGTATCGCGCGTGGCGAGATGATGCCCACCATGACGGCAACCGGCGCCATGATGGGAACGCCGTACTACATGTCGCCGGAGCAAGCCGCCGGAGAGCAGGCCGATTCCCGCTCCGATATCTACTCGATGGGCTGCGTCCTGTACCAGATGCTCACCGGCGAGCTGGTCTTTGATGCGCCCACCCCTCTTGCTGTGCTGCGCATGCATATCGATGAGGCTCCGACGCCGGTTCGCGAGCTGCGCGGGGATATTCCGCCGGCCATCGCGGCTGTCGTGATGCGCGCGCTGCGCAAAGATCCGGACGACCGTTTCCAGACCGCGGCGGAGATGGCAGAAGCGCTGCAGTTCCCGGAGGAAGATGAGAGAAGGCAGAGAAGGGAGGAGCCGCCAGAGCCAGCGGATTCCGAAGGCCCAGATGGTGAGATTGCAAAAGAGGCTGCGGGACTGGACCGGCGGGCAACGGAAACTGTGCCTCCCACATTTTCACCGCAGCGAGGAGCTGTCCGGACAGGCGCAGAAGTGCAGCCCGAATATCGGCCTCACGCCGGGCCCAGGACTGTTCCTCCGGCCGACCCCACCGGCTATCCGGAAGAAGTGATCGAAGCGGCGCCGGGTGGCGGGCTTTCATTCGTTTCGGCCGCTTTGCTGATCTGGGGTGCGGCTCTTGTGATCATAGGATTCGCGGTTGCCGCATCGGATGGCGGTTCCGGTGCAAGCGCCATCGTTGGCGGCGTCGCGGGACTGGTCGCAGGCGTGTTCGTGCTTCGAGGTGCGAGACGTCGGTGGCCATTGAGCCTGGCGATCATGAGCGTGATACTGGCGATCGCCGCGATTCCGCCGTCCGACGGCGAGGGTGACGGCGGAGACGGGGGGCTGGTCCCGCTCGCGCTGCGCCCGACGGCGACGCCCGTGGCCACCGCTACAGCGACTCCCAGTCCGACTCCGCTGCCGCGCCCGACGGTGACCGTGGCGCCAGTAATTCTGCCCACTCCATCGCCCACAAATATTCCCACGCCGACGCCCTTGATCATCCGGGTTACTCCAACACCGCTGCCAACAGCCAGGCCCACTCCGACGCCCACTCCTCCCCCGACTCCAACGCCTACACCCACACCTGCCCCGACCCCTACGCCACAACCGCCACCAACGGCAACTCCGGTGCCTGCGGATCTGACCGTGATCACACGGCCGGCCCTTTCTGGCATCATCGGCCAGCCAATCCAGCTCGTAGGGGCGTCCACTGATTCTTCCCTGGCCGGCGACGAGCTGGTCGCGATCATCGATTGGGGCGATGGGTCCGTAACGAAGTTC
>JADFPB010000029.1 GCA_022562515.1 Chloroflexota bacterium
GGGAGAGGGAATGAGACCTGTGTGGTGGCTTCTGTCAGCCTGAAGTTCTCTGTGTGCACGTGTCCGCTGTCGATCGCAGTGAGAATAACTTCCACACGTTCGATCTCCTCCCCAAACGTGCAACTGGCAACGTTAGCGCCATCGAACCCGGTCGGAACAGGCCCACTGCCGTAGAAAAACTCGATGGGTGCCTGCACGGCAAGTGTGGTCATGCAGAGGGGTTGCACAACTGCAGGCGCCTCGGGCTCCTCTATACCCTCTGGTGCGAGCAGCGTGACTTCCATCAGCGCGCCGGATGCGTTGGCCACGTCGTAGACCGTGCCGCTCACTCCCGTGGCTGTGAGGCTGCGTTCGTACTGGCCGGGGCTCAGGAAGGCCCGAGTTTCCATGGCGATCAGGTCCTTGGGAAGCGGGAAGCCGACCTGCGTCGTAGTCTCAGGCAGCGTCCAGATGGCGGTGTGCGATGGGCCGCTGCCGTCCAGGCCATGAAGCGTCACGGTGACGCTTTCAATATCCTCGGGGAACGTGCAGCTTCCGCTGTTGAGGCGATCAAAACCGGTCGGGACCGTTTCGGATCCGAAGTGGAACTCAATCGGCATCTGCGCAATCTCGGTAGTTATGCAGAGGACTTCAGGCAGCGCGACGTCGATGTGTTCCTGCCCGGTGACGTCGACAGGCTCAGGCCCGGGGCCTTCGATCACGATGTCGTCTGTGTCTGGCGCGTCTCTGTCGAAATCTGGGTTGCTGGGCGAAGCCTCATCCGGGGTTGCCGGGCTGGTCTCGCCGGCTGGGATGCTCAGGTTGTCGTCGACTAGTGGTAGCGCCCCGTCGCCGATTCCGCCGTCAGGTTCCACCGGTATCCGATCTTCGGTGCTTGCAGGTGGGGCCACATCCGAGCGCTGGTCGCTTGCTACGGGCTCTGAACCGCAGGCGATTGCTGCGATGGCGATTACCCCGATAGCCGCTGCTAAAAAAGTCAGCTTCTGGGATTTCATCTCGTTACTCCGTCTCTCTGTCCTGCGTTTCCGCGGGTTTGTTACTTCCTTCACAAACAGAGACGTAACCGGCGGAGACTTTGTTCCCGAAACGTCTGATGCACCTGGCCGTCTTGCTGCGCGCTGCGCTAATCCTTCCGCTAAACTAGTTGCCATCGGCGTTGACGGAGACGAGTAGCCTCGATGGCCGCGCAAAAGAGAGCCCCGTTAGGTGCGAAGGGGCGCGAGGGCGCGGGGCAAACATCACTCCCGAGCCGCTTTCCTGAAACTACAGTAGGGAAGGCCGAAGTTGCCGCACGTTACAGCGGCTGCGGGCGAGCGTGCTCGTCCGGCTGAGTGCCCCGATTGCATTGGGGAACGCGGGTGGTACCGCGGGCTTTACAGACTGAACGCCCGTCCTGTGATCAGGGACGGGTTTTTTGTGGGACGAATTACGGGCGGCGCAATGGCAACCGACACAAGCAAAACTCCTGGGGCGTTTGATCCGGTCGACTCGAAAGTCGACTTCATAGCGCTCGAGAAGCGGGTGATCGAGTGGTGGAACGCCAACGGTATTCCCGATAAGTACCTGCATAGAAACGACAGCGCCGATAAGCGGCACTCGTTCATCGACGGACCAATCACCGCCAACAACCCGATGGGCGTTCATCACGCGTGGGGGCGCGCTTACAAAGACTTGTTCCTGCGCTTCCGCAACATGCAGGGCTACCGCCAGCGCTTTCAGAACGGCTTCGACGGCCAGGGCCTGTGGGTGGAAGTCGAGGTAGAAAAAGAACTCGGCTTCAACTCGAAACTCGATATCGAGGCCTATGGCATCGAAAAATTCGTCCAGGACTGCAAGGACCGCGTCGCACACTTCGCCGAGATGATTTCTGAGCAGTCGAAGCGGCTCGGCTTCTGGATGGACTGGGACGACTCGTACTACACCCTCTCGGACGAGAACAACTACACCATCTGGCATTTTCTCAAGGTGTGCAATGAGCGCGGCTGGATCTACGAGGGCACCGACGTGATGCCCTGGTGCATTCGTTGCGGCACCGGCCTGAGCCAGCACGAGATCGCCACCGAGGGCTACCAGGACGTGGTCCACGATGGCGTTTTCGTCGAGTTCCCGCTCGTCGGACGCGAGAACGAATCCCTCCTCACGTGGACTACAACCCCTTGGACGCTGACGTCTAACGTTGCCGCGGCTGTGCATCCTGACTATGACTACGTGAAGGTCCGGCAGGGGAAGAAATTTTTATATCTGATCAAGGACCGCGTGGGCGTTCTGAAGGGCGATCACGAGGTCGTTGAAGAGCTGAAGGGCTCGGCGATGGTCGGCTGGAAATACAGGGGGCCGTTCGACGAGCTGCCGGCGCAGAAAGGCGTGGAGCACCCGATCATCGCCTGGAAGGAGGTTGGCAAGGACGAGGGCACCGGCATCGTCCACAGCGCACCGGGCGCGGGACCCGACGACTACAAGCTGGGCAAGGAGCTGGGGCTGCCGACGATCGCGCCACTGGACCAGTTCGGCGACTACGTCGATGGCTTCGGTTTCCTGACCGGCATGAACGTCATGGACTCACGCCAGCCGATCTACGACAGCCTCGAAGAGAAGGGCATCCTCTACAAGATCGAGGACTACGCCCACCGCTACCCCTTCTGCTGGCGCTGCGGGACGGAACTCGTGTGGCGGCTGGTGGATGAGTGGTTCATCTCGATGGACGAGCTTCGGCACCAGATGATGGATATCACTCGGAAGATCAGGTGGGTGCCTGGCTTCGGCCTCGAGCGAGAGATCGACTGGCTCCACAACATGCAGGACTGGATGATCTCGAAGAAGCGCTACTGGGGCCTCGCGCTGCCGATCTACAAGTGCCACGACTGCGGCCACTTCGACGTCATCGGCTCGGAGACGGAGCTGGAAGAGCGGGCCATCGAGGGCTGGGATGAGTTCCTGGATGAAAACAAACAGCTCAAGAGCCCGCACCGGCCCCAGGTGGACGCCGTCAAGATCGCATGCTCGGAATGCGGGAAGCCGGTGTCGAGAATTCCGGATGTGGGCAACGTGTGGCTCGACGCCGGCATAGTGCCGTTCTCGACCATCGGCTACCGGAACGACAAGGAATACTGGAAGGACTGGTATCCGGCGGACTGGATTTCAGAGAGCTTCCCCGGCCAGTTCCGGAACTGGTTCTACTCGATGCTCGCGATGAGCACGACGCTGGAAAACCGGGAGCCGTTCAAGGCCTGCTTCAGCTACGCGTTGATGCGCGACGAGAACGGCGAGGAGATGCACAAATCGAAGGGGAACTCAATCCTCTTCGAAGATGCTGCCGACAAGATGGGTGTCGACGTGATGCGCTGGCTGTTTGCGCGCCACAACCCGGCCGCCAACATGAACTTCGGCTACGGTTTCGGCGACGAGGTGCGCCGCCAGTTCTTCATCCCGTTGTGGAACGTCTACTCGTTCTTCGTGACGTATGCCAATCTGGACGGCTGGACGCCCGATCAGATTGACGACGATCTGGAGCTGTCCGAACTCGATCGCTGGCTGATCTCGGAGTTGAACAAACTCACCCGGACCGTCACCGACAGGCTCGATAACTGGCGGCCGAACGACGCGGCGCGCGAGATCGAGGAGTTCGTCGACGGCCTGTCCAACTGGTATGTGCGCCGCAGCCGCCGCAGGTTCTGGAAGAGCGAGGACGATGTCGACAAGCGCGCCGCGTACCAGACGCTGTACAGGGCGCTGACCGGACTGACCCGCCTGCTTGCCCCGATAACTCCGTTTCTGGCAGAGGAGTTTTACAGGAATCTCGAAGCCGGACGGGTAGACGGCGCGATTGAGAGTGTTCACCTGAGTGACTGGCCGGAGGTGGACGAGGGCGCTATCGACGAGGATCTTTCTGCGGCGACGGCACTCGTGCGGCGGCTGGCGAGCCTTGGCCGCTCGGCAAGGGCGAAGGCCCAGCTAAAGGTCCGGCAACCGCTCGCTGAGCTGGTCGTCGACGTCAGGACGGCCGAGGAGCGCGGTTACCTGGCGGTGATCACACCGCAGTTGCTCGACGAGTTGAACGTCAAATCGGTCAAGGATGCGGGAGACATTGGCGGCCTCGTCGCGTTTGCCATAAAGCCGAATCTGCGGCTGCTGGGCCCGAAGTACGGCAAGGACCTGGGGGTGATTCGTTCGGCGCTGCAAGAGCTCGACGCTGCTGTCGTGGCCGCGTCGGTGAACGCTGGCGAATCGGTGGAAGTGGCGGGATTCACTCTCGATGCCGAAGAGATTCTGGTGGAGCAGACGGCGCCGGACGAGTACGCCGTCGCATCGGAAGGCGGATATTCAGTCGGCGTGAGCGTGGAGGTAACCCCCGAACTGAAGGCAGAGGGCACGGCGCGCGAGGTGATCCACCTGATCCAGAACCTGCGCCGGGACTCAGGTTTCGAGATCTCCGACCGCATCGAAACCTATCTGACGGTGCCTGGCGACGTTCAAGAGGCCCTCCTCTCCAACGAGGATTACCTCAAAGAGGAGACGCTCTCCCTCAATGTGTTCTATGACGTAGCGTTCCGCGACGCGTCGCCGGTCGAGCACGTTATCGATGGCGAGAGGATCTCGATTGGCGTCATGAAGGCGGGGTAGGCAACCTCGCGAAGCATACGGTAGCCGCCGGGCTTGCCCGGCTCCGGGGACGGTCGCATCGCAGGCAGTGTGGTGGGAGGGGCAAGCCCCTCGGCTACCGATACCCCGAGCGCTGCAGGGCGAGAGCCGCGGGATTGTTCATGATGTATCCGCGGAACTTATCCAATTCTCTGTCGTTTCGTACAACTCGTTCGTAGAAACTGCGCTGCCATAGCTTTTGCCCGGGCGTGCTCTGAGACCTGTTCACCTCGATGGTAGAGAGCGATTTGAACGCGCCGATCACCGCCATCAATGTCGGCCGTGATGGAGATTGACCACTAGGTTTGCGCCGGATAGGCACCGTGGGATTGAGATGGATAATCCCGTGGAAGTGGTCTGGCATGACGACGTAGGAGTCCAGCTCGACTGTTTCGAACCGTTTGGCTAGGTCGAGCCACGATCCGTCGACTATTTCACCGATTCGGGTCAGGTCAATTCGGCCCTCTTTGCTCCGCCCGAGAGTAGTCAAACGCCCCGCTGTCGCTATGGTGACGTAATATGCGCCCGGCCGAGAGTAGTCGTAGTCCGCCCATCGCGGGGTTCTCGGAAAGGGGACTTTCTTCCAGTGACGCAGATTCATCATTGGGTGCAGTGATATCTGAGATTCCCAGGTATTCCAACAACTTCGTGTCGCAATGAAAGTCAAATCGAGCAAAATGTCCAATCCCGACTCCCCACCCAGACCCAATCTCGTTTTCATCCTGCCCGACAGGCTGCGCCGCGACTCGATGGCCTGCTATGGCAATGACTGGATCCAGTCGCCGCATTTGAACGGTCTGGCTGAGCAGAGCTTCGTCTTCGAAAACGCCTACGTCACGCAGCCCGTCTGCGCGCCGGCACGGTCGTCCATCCTCACCGGCCTGTACCCGCCAAGCGCAGGCATGCCGGTGAACCGGCTCATCATGCCGCCCGAAATTCAGACCATCGCCCAGATGGTCTCCGACGACTATCGCACCGGCTACGTAGGCAAGTGGCATCTTGGCGACGAGATATTCGCCCAGCGCGGCTTCCAGGAATGGGTAGGCAGCAACGATGGATGGTGGACGGAGTACTCAGACCCGGCTACCCGGACCGAGTTTTCTGACTACCACAATTTCCTGGTAGAAGCGGACTTCGAGCCGGACATGGACCATCCCGGCGGGAAGACCTTTTCTCCGAAGCTGCGCTCCGGCCTGACGTCCGAGTACCAGATGGCGACGTTCCTCGGTGGCAGAGCCGCCGAATTCATAGAGGCCCACGCAGCCGAGCCGTTCGTTTTATACGTCAGCACCATCGAGCCGCACCCTCCGTTCACCGGCCCTTACGACCATCTTTACGACCCAGCCACCACGCCCGTAGACGAGACGTTCCTCCAGTACCCGGAAGGCAGCTCGCTGTTCAACCGGCTCCGTGCGGACTTCTTCAGCAACTCCGTGCGGGACGGCATCGACCTCGGCACCGAAGATGGATGGCGGCTGCTCAGGTCCAACTACTGGGGCAACGTGAAGCTCGTCGACGATATGGTCGGAACGATTCTTGGCGCGCTGGACAGCAGCGGCGTTTCGGACCGCACGATCGTCGTCTTCACAAGCGAGCACGGTGACATGGTCGGCACGCACCGGATGCTCGAGATGCGCACTCCATACGAGGAGGCCGTGCGGGTGCCGCTCCTGATGCGCGTGCCGTGGCTGCTCGATGGAAGCCAGACCATTGAGGGTAACTTCAGCCAGATCGACTTCGTGCCGACGTTCCTCGATCTGCTCGGCGAGTCGATTCCCAACCACTTGCAGGGCCGGAGCCGCGCAGGCGTGCTGAGGGGCGAGGACACGCTCGACGATAACGACGTGTTCGTGCAGCACAACGGCGTAGGCGACCGCGATCTCACCAGCGAGGGCGAGTCTCACCGCTGGCCCGCCGATAAGGCGCGCGAGCTGAATCACATGGGCACGCTGCCATGGCGGTCTGTTATTTCGGCCAGACGCTGGAAGCTGACGCTCTGCGCGGGCGACCAGGGCGAGCTGTACGACCTGAACAGGGACGCGTCAGAGACGGAAAACCTGTTTGACCAGCCGGAGCACCGCGGCCGAGTCCGCCGTATGACCGCCCGCCTGCGCCGCTGGCAGCTCGAAGTGGGGGACACAGCGCCGCTGCCGGGGGTGTAGAGGCGGCAGGCGGCTACGCGGTCACCTCGATGACGCCGGCCTCACCGCCTGTGACCTCGCCTATAACGTCGGCTGCCGGCGCGCCGGAAGCCTTTACCGCTGCCACCAGATCGTCGGTTCGGTCGGGAGAAACGGCGATCAGCAGCCCGCCGGAAGTCTGGGCATCACAGAGAAGCAGCTTCTCGTTATCTGAAAAACCATCCGGCCACCGGGTGTTCTCGACCACACCGGCAAGATTGCGGTGGGTCCCTCCGGGCACGATGCCACGCGAGAGAAGCTCGAGGGTGCCCGGGAGCACCGGAATGGCGGACCGTGAGATCGTGGCGCCCGCGCCACTGCCGCGTGCCATCTCCGAGAGATGTCCGATGAGGCCGTAGCCGGTGACGTCGGTGGCGGCGTTGACGCCCACTTCGATCATCGCCTCCGCCGCGCCTTTGTTCAGCATCGCCATCACCCTGGCCGCGTTGGCGAGCACTTCTTCAGGCGCTTCCTGCGCCTTCCCGGCGGTCGAGATGATTCCCGTGCCGATCGGTTTTGTCAGCACCAGCCGGTCACCGGGCCTTGCGGACGAGTTGGTGATAATGCGGTCCGGGTGGATGAAGCCGGTGACGGCCATGCCGTATTTCGGCTCATCGTCGGTCACGGTGTGGCCGCCTATGATCGTCACGCCTGCTTCCGCGGCCTTCTCGGCCCCGCCTCTCAGGATGGTGGCGAAGACCTCCAACGGCAGGTCTTCCGGAATCGCTGCCACGTTCAGCGCCGTGACTGGCCGTCCGCCCATCGCATAGACATCGCTGAGGGAGTTTGCAGCAGAGATTTCACCGTACGTGTAGGCGTCGTCGACGATCGGCGGGAAGAAGTCGACCGTGAGCACAAGCGCCAGATCGTCAGAGACGCGATACACCCCCGCGTCGTCAGACGTGTTGAAACCGACAAGAACGTTGTCGTCCTTGATTGGCTGTCTGGGTAGCTGGCGCAGGACCTGCGCCAGGTCGGACTGACTTAGCTTTCCGGCTCAGCCGGCGCAGGCGGCCAGGCTTGTCAGCCTGATAGGTGTGTCGCTCATTTGGCTCCGTTCATCCGTCGGATGCACGCGGTCGCCGCGCGCAATGCATAGGGTAACGCCATCCCGACGGCAGACGGCACTTAGTTGACGCTTGTCGCGTGAGGTTCCTAGTATGGTTATCGCCGGGGAGAACCTGCCGGCGACTACTCATTCTCCGGGGCGCATTCCCCCGCATGGAGGCAGACACTGGCCGAGAACAATCAGTTCGATCTCTTTCCGTTCACCGCCGGTGTAAACGATGCGGGCCACATCGAAATCGGCGGCTGTGATCTGGTGGATCTCGTTGGCGAGTATGACAGCCCGCTGTACGTCTACGACGAGTCGACCATCAGATCGATGGCGCGCGATTTCTCTGGCTCGTTTTCGAACGCCTATGCGAAGAGCCGCGTGTCTTATTCTTCCAAGGCGTTTGCCAGCCCTGCCCTTGCCAGAATCCTGGAAGAGGAAGGAATCGGGATCGACGTCGTTTCCGGTGGCGAGCTGGCCGTAGCGAAGATGGCCGGATTTCCCGGCGGCGAGATGAACTTCAACGGCAACAACAAGAGCCGCCAGGAGTTGGAAGAGGCGGTCGCCTACGGATTAGCCAGGATCACGATAGACGGTTTTCCGGAGATCGACCTCCTCAGCTCTGTCGCCGGCGAACAGGGCGTCAACCAGCCGGTGCTAGTCAGGGTCTCGCCCAGTGTCGACGCCCACAGCCACCGTCTGACGACCACCGGCGTACTGGATACGAAGTTCGGGTTCTCGATCGAAACCGGCCACGCGGAGCTTGCCATCAAGAAGGCCATCGAGGCGCCGAACCTCGATCTGCGGGGCATACACTTCCACCTCGGCTCGCCCATCTTCGAGCTCGAGCCGTATACGGAAGCGATCGCATATGTAATGGCGTTTGCGGCGGACATGCGGGATAAATACGGGCTGAAGCTTCACGAGTTCAGTCCGGGCGGCGGATTTGCGCTCGGATACAAGCGTGACACCCTTCCACTTCCGATCTCAGACTATGCCGACGCGATCGCCGAAGCGTTGCGGGCCGGGTGCGACGCTCACGGTTTCGATGAGCCGCTGCTGATCGTGGAACCCGGACGCGCCCTGATTGGCCGTGCGGGAGTCGCTGTCTACACGGTCGGCGCCATCAAGGAGATACCGGGCGTACGCACGTACGTGAGCGTAGACGGCGGCATGGGGGACAACATACGGCCGGCGCTTTACGAATCGGAGTACGAGGCGTTCTCTGTGAATCGCGCGAACGAAGCGCCCGGAGGGCAGTACCGGATTGCGGGCAAGTACTGTGAGTCCGGCGATATTCTGGTCAATGAGGCGAGCCTGCCGACACCCAGGCCCGGCGATTTGATTGCGCTGCCCGCGTCCGGCGCATACAACGTGCCGATGGCCAGCAATTACAACATGTTGCCCAGGCCGGCGATCGTGATGGTGGCCGATGGCGAGGCAAGGCTTATCCGGCGTCGCGAGACATATGACGATCTACTCGCCACGAGCAGGGTCTAGCCATGGACGAGTCGGGCCCTGGCAACTGGGGAGTGATTGGCCACGGCGGCGCCGTCAGGCTGCTCAGCGGGGCGATGAATGCCGGCCGATTGGCCCACGCCTATCTCATAACCGGCGCTGAACAGGTCGGCCGGAAGACGCTAGCGCTTGCGCTTGCCAGGGCGGTGAGTTGTGAAGCAGAGTTCCAGCGCCCGTGTGGTAGCTGCCGCCAGTGCGATCGCATCGCCAGGGGCATCCATGCAGACGTGCGCGTCATCGATCGGCACACGCCCATCCGCGGCACGGCGGGAGGCGAGGCCAGCGATGAGGGACAGGATGAGAGGCGCGCGCGGTTTTCAATTGAGCACATCCGGGAGATGCAGCGCGACGCGACGTTGAACGCATTCGAGGGGCCGCGGCAGGTCTTCATTCTCGATGGTGCGGAGACTCTGAGGTTTCAGGACGGCCCCGCCACCGAAGCGGCCAACGCCCTCTTGAAGACACTGGAGGAACCCCCTGGCGACGTACTTCTGGTGCTGATCGCCCCGTCGCGCGCCGCGGTGCCCGACACGGTGGCTTCACGATGCCAGATCATTGATCTTCGACCCGTCCCAGCAGCCGAGATCGCGTCCGGGCTGGTCAGTCTGCGAGGCGCCAGCCTGGAGGATGCCGAACGTGTGTCCCGGCTTGCGGACGGGAGGCCCGGACGGGCCATCGACCTGGTAGAAGATCCCGCTGCCCGGGGACGGCACCAGCAAACCGTGACGCGGGTGCTGGAGACGGTGGTGGCGAGCCTTGAGGCGAGATTCAGGTACGCGCGGGATCTCTCTGGCGCCTATCGAAAAGACAAGGCGGCGGTGGAGGCGGAGCTGGATGTATGGACAAGCGTCTGGCGCGATGTGCTGCTGGCACGGCACGGGGTTGCGCAGGGTGTCAGCAACACTGACTGGATGGATACCATCGAGGCGATTGCAGGTCAGGTGACGCCGGATACGATCGTCGGCGTGATCTCGGCGACGCGGCAGACATCTGGGGCTCTAATCAGTAATGCGGCCCCCCAGCTTGCGTTCGAAGTGATGATGCTTGCGCTTCCGACGATGGAGGCAGGCAGTGTGCCGCTTCAGCCAGCAGGGGCATCCCCATCATCCGGGGATCCGGCAGTCGAGTCGCCTGCGGGTTAACCTCCGGCGGCTATTGCGCCGGTCTCCATCGACTCGCCCAGCATTCCCTCGAGCCAGGGTAGGAACGGTCTCCACTTATCCTGGATCTCCGCGTGGAGGACAAAGGCGTACGGGTTTGGGCGCGGCGTTCTGGGCTTTCTGAGAAGGCGCATGGTGGCTTCTTTCGGTGTTCGGCCCGCCTTCTTGTGGTTGCAGTCACTGCACGCGCTGACCACGTTCTGCCAGGAGTGAGCGCCGCCGCGCGATCTGGGAATGACGTGATCCAGAGTCAGCTTCCGCATGTGCCGGCTGCAGTACTGGCAGCGATACCTGTCGCGGATGAACACCTCTTTCCGCGACAGGCGTCTTTGATGAAAGGGTCTTTTCACCATATAGACCAGGCGGATGACAGATGGCTCGGGAAACGCGAGGCGCGCGCTGTGGAGGAAGCGTTCAGTGGCCTCCAGGGTTTCAGCCTTGCCACGGCCGAGCAGTGAGATCGCGCGGCGCACGTTGCAGACATTCAGCGGTTGATAGTTCTGATTCAGAACCAGTACCGGTGTACGCGACACAGCCCGATCTCCCCTGACACGCTACCTGATGCGCAATTGGGTACGACTGGGATCACCCTTTCTGATCCCGGCGCTTCTCCAGTTCGTCCATTGCGTCATTGAAGTCGCCCGGTACGAGGCCAATAAAGTTGCCCGGAATTGCATCTCGCACGTTGAGACTAATGGAAACGAGGTTTGAGTCTACCAGCCAACCGCTGAGTCGTTCCCGCCCCTTCTCTTTTATAAACTTTTCTGCGCTGCCGGAAATCCCTCCGCCATCATCGTCGTCGACTACGTATGCATACCGTGCGGCCACCATTGTCGCCGCGGTCATCAGCAGGACTCCGGCCAGTACGCCTACGCCTACGCCGAGCAGTTTATCCAGCCAGCCCATCATGGTTACGGCGAGGACGATTTTTATGAACCTGGAGATGAAGCCGATCGCAATAAAGACAGCGAGGAATATGACCACATAGCCGATGGCGGTGGTGATGGCTTCGTTGTCCACGCTATCGGTGAATGAACCCACGACCCGCTCGGCGAACTGACCGCTCAAAAACATGGCCACGAAGATGCCGGCAGTGGTCAGCGTCATCGTGACCGCGCCCTTGCTGAGGCCCCATAGCACAGGGATGATGATGAGTGCCAGAAGTATCCAATCGAAAACAGTCATTTCGCGTCTCCAGAGCTGCGCCGTGTCATACAGCTTCTTTTGCGGGTCGGGGCTTCGCCGGGGTCTCTGGGTTAGCCGAGAAATGGTGATTTTCCCGTCTGGCAGACGACGAAACCGGCCGTAACGCGCCGCAAGTTAAGCATAGCCTAGATGTAATTCGGTCCAGACCGCAGCGGGAATGCTCTTCAGGCTTTAACGTTTAAGCGTCTCTTTGTAAATCGGATCGAGTTACTGCATGATTACTTGAGATTCCGGCAAATTCATGCCGCATGGAAGCGCGAGAGCATACCACTCACCTGGACGATTGAGACGCGTATCGCAATTGATGGCCCCGTTGGGGCGGGAAAGACGACTGTTGGCCGCCAGTTGGCCGATCGTCTCGATTACCGATTTCTTGACACGGGCTTGATGTACCGCGCGCTGACCCGCGCCGCGTTGGACGATGGTATAGACCTGGACGATGAGCCAGCCATGGCCGTACTGGCAGGCGCCGGACGCATCGAATATCGATTTTCTCCAGACGGTGGCTTGAGCGTGGATATCGACGGCGAGGATGCGACTATCCTGCTCAGAACCGCAGACGTCGATCGCGGAGTCTCGATAACCGCCGCGCTACCGGCGGTGCGGGCGATACTGGTGGCCCGGCAACGAGAGATAGCGGGCGAAGCGTCGATCGTGATGGTTGGCCGTGACATCGGGACGGTGGTCCTGCCCGATGCTGAGTTGAAGATATATCTGACGGCGAGTGCCGAAGAGCGAGCGCGACGCAGGCACGAGGAGAGTATGAAGCTCGGCATAGACGGCACGTATGATGAGATTTTGAGTGCGACTCTCAGGAGAGACCGCATCGATTCCGATCGCGCGGCCTCACCGTTGATGCAAGCGGAAGACAGCGTGCTTTTGGATTCTGACAATAAGAGTGTGAGGCAGGTGGTTGACGAAATCGTCGAACTGGCTGAAAGCAGGCGATGAGTCTTTTCTTCTGGAGCTGCAACATAAGTTTTGCCGCATCGCTTGGAATCTGGGCCGACTATGAGAGGTCGGGTCAGGAAAACGAGCCATCGAGCGGCCCCCTGCTCGTCGTTGCAAACCACCAGAGCAATATGGACCCGCCAATCGTCGCGAGAAGCATCTCGCACAGGACGTTATTTCCGGCCAAGCGCGAGCTGTTCAAAATCCGGCTTGCTAACTTGCTGCTTCGCATGTGGGGCGCGTTCCCACTGACCAGGGGGGAGCCGGATGCCAACGCCTATCGCAAGATTCTGTCCACGCTGGCAAAACCGAAGGGATGCGTGACCCTTTTTCCGGAAGGCACCCGTTCTCGGGGCTCGATGCGAGAAGCGCAGAGCGGCCCGGCGATGATCGCTCTTCGGACCGGCGTGACCGTATTGCCGATCGGTATCACGGGTACCAAGGACCTTAGTAGCGTAGTTCGGGCGTTAAATCCGATCGGTACGATTCGAGTTCGGATTGGCCGCCCATTCAAAGTGGTTGATGGCGGCATCGGTCGCAAAGAGGCGGTCCGCGGCGCGACGGTAGAGATGATGGGAAGAATCGCTGAACTTCTGCCGGAATCGTACAGGGGCGTCTATGGCGACGCCGCCGGAGCGGAGAGGAAATTCACGGAAGATCTCCCGAATGGGTGAGATGCTTGAAGGCCTGGCCAGACTATGTGCGGAATAATCGCCTATACAGGCCATGAAGAGGCCGCGCCAATCCTGCTCAGGGGGCTCAAGAGCCTTGAGTACCGCGGCTACGACTCGGCCGGCATTGCCGTCCTCAATGGCGCGCCCCATGTGTCGATCACGAAGACGCCGGGCCGTGTCGAAGAACTGGAGCGCAAGGTAGCATCCGGGAACATCACCGGTACGGCAGGCATCGGCCACACCAGATGGGCCACGCATGGCGTCGTCAACGAAGTCAATGCCCATCCCCATACCAGTTGCGGAGCGGAGCTTGCGCTGGTGCACAACGGCATCGTCGAAAACTATCTCGAGCTCCGCGCTGAGCTGAAGGACGCAGGACACAACTTCACGTCCGAGACTGACTCCGAGATCATCGTCCACCTGATCGAGGCATACATGAAGGACGGAGCCTCCCTTGAAGACGCCACCCGCAGGGCAGCGAAACGTATCAGGGGCGCTGCCGCAATCGTGGTTGCGACGGCCAGCGACCCGGACCGCATAGTGGGACTGCGGCTCGGCAACGCGGGAGGCATCGTCGTAGGGATCGGCAAAACCGGCATGGTAATGGCGAGCGATCTCCTTGCCGTGCTGCCCCACACCAGGACCGTTGCCTATCTCGAGAGCGGAGAGATGGCAATAATCACGCCGGACACGGCGTCGTTCCATGACCTGGACGGCAGCCTCATTGATAAAGCCACTTTTGAGAGCGATCTATCAGCAGATGCTGCGGAGCGAGGGTCGTTCCCGCACTTCATGCTCAAGGAGATCCATGAGCAGGCCGAATCGATCTCCAGCGCAATGCGCGGCCGGGTGGACTTTGAGAACGAGACCGTCTCGCTGCCCGCCTTTCCATTCAACGAGGAAGAGGTAAAGCGCCTCAACCAGGTCGTCATAGTCGGCATGGGCACCAGTCTCCATTCCGCCATGATTGGCGCATATATGATCGAGGAGTTGGCCGGCATTCCGGCACGCGCCGAAAACGCGTCTGAGTTTCGGTATCGGAAGCCGGTTCTCGATGCAAATACCCTCGTTGTTGCAGTTACCCAGTCGGGAGAGACGGCCGATACTCTCGCCGCCATGGAGGCGGCCCGCGCCGGCGGCGCAAAGCAGATCGCCGTGTGCGAGACGGACGGGTCCCAGGCGATGCGCATGGCAGATGGCTCGCTGTTGATCCGGGCCGGGCAGGAGATTGGCGTCGCATCGACCAAAACGATGACGAACACCATTGTGGTGTTGCATCTGTTGGCGCTGCATCTGGGCCGGATTCGGGGAGCGCTGGACGATGAAGTGATTGCCGCCGCGGTCCGCGAGCTTGCGGCGCTGCCGGGGAAGGTCAGCGATCTCCTTGAAGCGGAAAGCACCTACGAGGCAATCGCCCGTCGCCTCGCAACGAAACGACATCTCCTCTATCTGGGCCGCGGCGTGATGTTCCCTGCCGCGCTGGAAGGGGCGCTGAAGATGAAGGAGATCGCCTACATCCACGCTGAAGGCTACGCCGCCGGAGAGATGAAGCACGGTGTAAACGCCCTCATCAGCGACCTGATGCCCACGATTGCGCTTGCCCCCGCCGGCCCCCTGCACGCGAAGATGGTTTCCAACGTGAATGAGGTGAAAGCACGGGGCGGCGAAGTGATCGCAGTTGCAACCGAGGGCGACGCGGCGCTGCCGGCCATTGCGGATGAAGTCATCTACCTGCCGCCGGCATCGGTTCAGATGTCGGCCATTCTTTCGCTGGTGCCCATGCAGCTACTGGCGTACTACACGGCGATACAGCTGGATCTCGATCCCGACAAGCCGCGTAACCTGGCCAAGACGGTGACGGTCGAGTAGGAGTGGGCGGCAGGTAGTTTTAGACGGGGACTCCCGCCAGGGTTAGGGCGATCGAGAGCGCAATCCCCGCCGGGATAGATATCCAAAACCCCACTCGGGCGCCGTAGGAACTGGTTCCAGGGCGGTGCTTTGCGTCGGAATTGTCCCAGATGACGTAAGTGCCCATAATTTTATCGTGCCAGGTCCGATTGTTCTCATCGAAATAGGCGGTCCAGTAACCGGCCCCAAGCGCGAGCAGGCCCAGTGACGCGAGCAGATTTCTTGTCCACATGTGGTAAAAGCCGGCGACCTCACCGTCAGTGCGCACCACCCGAATTTTGAAGACTGACGCGCCGATATCCTGACCGCGACGGTACTTCCACATGGTTAGTGGGCCCCAGACAAACCAGGCGAAGGGGAGAAATAGGGCGATGGCGAAATTCATCAGTGTTGCCCAGGTACGCGTGCCCATGCCGGCCAGTCGGTCGTCTTCCCTTGAATGGGCATGCCGGGCGAGTTCCTCGGTCTCGATCTGACGGTCGCCCCAGGGATCGTCTGCGCTGCTCAACCCGACGGGCTCAGAGCGGTGGCGCGGAGTACCGCAGACGCCGCAATCGTTGGAATCGCGGCGCAACTCTTGCCCGCAGTTCAAGCATGTATCAGCAGATGCCATCTATTCCTCTCGTGGCCGTTCAACATCGCACTGCGTCATTTTAACAACAGCGCGTGAACATTCCATGAGCCTCAGGCCATTCAACCCAATCACGCGGACTTTGCGGCGTCTATGAAATCCCTGATCTTGTCGGGATCTTTGCTGCCATCGGTCTCAACACCGCTGGAGACGTCGATTCCCCAGGGGTTCAGTCTCTGCACGGCTTCCGACACGTTCTCCGGGTTCAGGCCGCCGGCCAGAAACATGCCTTCACGCTCGACAACGCCTTCAGCAGCACTCCAATCAAACGTATACCCGGTGCCTCCTGGCGCGGACGGATGATAGGTGTCGAGAACGGCCATGTGCCCGGCGTCAAGCCAGGGCTCGACGCGGGCGCGTATTTCAGCGGCCGTTTCTCCCTCTCTCACCCTGATCTGTTTCACGACGGGAACAATCAGTTCGGAGGCATAGGCCGGATCTTCGTCTCCGCAGAGCTGAGCGATGTGGAGATGGCATCGCTCGGCGACGTGGCGGACCCAGTCGATCGGCTGATCGCGGAACAGTCCGACAAGCTGCGGCCCGTCCGGAACCCCCTGTCGCCCCCCAAGGTAACCCTCCGTTATCCACTGGCCCTCGTCGGGCTGCAACTGGCGGCGCACGCCCTCAACGAAAACGAAGCCGATGTAGTCGGCGTTGGCGTCGGCAGCGACCAGGGCGTTTGCCACATCGCGGAGTCCGTCGATCTTCACGCGCGGCTTTTGCCTTACGCTGCCTGGATCGGGGACAGTCACTGATCGCCGTCCAGGAGCTGGCTTGCAAGAGAGCCGGTACCTTCGCCCGCCCGCATCAGCGCCTCGCCAACCAGTACTGCATCGGCGCCGGCGTCGGACATGCGCTTCACGTCGGCACCGTTTTTCATGCCGCTTTCCGCCACGAGGATACGTTCGTCTGCAACTCGCGGCGCGATCTTCTCGAAGTGAGCGAGTGAGGTTTCGAGCGTCTTGAGATTACGGTTGTTCACACCGAGGATGGGCGGATCTATCTTCATCGCACCCTCCAACTCTTCCTCGTCGAACACCTCGACCAGCGCCGACATGCCCAGTTCATGGGCAAGCTGGTGCAGCGCGTCAAGGCGGGCATCGTCCAGGATGGCCACGATCAACAGTATCGCGTCCGCGCCATTGGCGCGCGCTTCGTAGACCTGGTACTCGTCGAATACGAAATCCTTCTCAAGGACGGGTACCGCATGGGTCCTCGCAACGTCGCCGGCGGCACGGAGATCGGCCATGCCGCCCTTGAAATAGAACGGCTCAGTCAGAACCGATAAGGCGGCCGCACCGGCGTTAACGTACGTCTGTGCCATCGCCGCCGGGTCGAGGTCGGGCCGCAGTTCACCGCCGGACGGCGATGAGCGCTTCATCTCGGCGATGAGCGAAATCCCGGGCCGGGCCAATGCGGCTCGAAAATCCAGCGCCGGCTTCGCCTTTTCGGCAGCGTCTCGCACGCCGTCCAGTGAAACGGCGCATTGGACGCGATCGAGCTCCTCAGCGCGCGCCGCGACGATTTCATCAAGGATCGTTCCGGTAACAGGCAGGGCGTCGCGAGTCATTCGAGTTTCTGGCTCAGGGTAGCGAGCGCCTCAAGTTTGGCTGCGGCCGCCCCGGAGTCGATTGATTCCATCGCCAGCGCGCCAGCCTCGCTGTAGCTTGACGCCCTGTCGCCCGCGTAGAGAGCCGCCGCTGCGTTGATGACTGCAGCGGTGCGAGCGGACCGCGCGGCGCCGGCCGGAGCGTTGTGGCCGCCGCCTTCTCCGGCGAGCACCTTCCTGACCAGCGCGGCGCTCTCGTCAGCGGAGCCGATCTTGAGGTGCGCCGGGTCTCCTTCCGGCAGGCCGAAGTCGGCCGGGCGGGCGCGGCTCTTTTTTACCTCGCCGTCCTTCACCTCCCAGACCTCCGTATTGCCGGAGACGCTGATCTCATCCGATCCGTCGTCTCCGTGGACTATGAGAACGTGCTTGGAGCCAAGAAGCACGAGTGCCTTCGCCATCTTGAGGGCGAGTGAAGGATCGGCGACGCCGATCACCTGGTGCGCGGCGCCGGCGGGGTTGGTGAGCGGCCCGAGTACGTTGAAGACCGTCCGAATGCCTATCTGGGGCCGGAGCGGCCCGGCGTGCTTCATGGACGGATGGAAGGTCTGGGCGAACATGAACGCGACGCCGACCTCTTCCAGGCAACGCCGGACGCCATCGGGCTGGAGGTCGATCTTCACGCCCAGGGCCTCCATCACGTCGGCGCTGCCCGAAACGCTGGTCGCCGACCGGTTGCCGTGTTTTGCGACCGGCAGGCCGGCGCCGGCCACGATGAATGCCGCGGTGGTCGAGATGTTGAACTCGTCTGACCCCGTGCCGCCCGTGCCGCAAGTGTCGACGACGGGCCCGTCCCACTCGACGTGCAGCGATCGCTCACGCATGCCAAGGGCCATCCCGGCGATCTCTTCCGCCGTCTCGCCCTTCATGCGCAGGGCCGTCACGAACGCGCCGAACTGGGCGGGCGTGGCATCGCCATCCATGATGACGCCCATGGCCTCGGCGGCCTGATCCATGGAGAGATCGTTGCCGTCCACAACGGCCTGTATCGCCTGCTTGATGTCAGCCATTGGCGCCGGTCTCTTCCATGTCGAGAAAGTTTTGCAGTAGCTGCTTACCCGCTGCCGTCACGATTGACTCCGGATGGAACTGCATTCCTTCGATTGCGTACTTGCGGTGCCGGACGCCCATGATTATTCCGTTGTCTGTGTGCGCCGTCACTTCTAACTCATCCGGCACCGAATCAGGCTCTATTGCCAGTGAATGGTATCGGACGGCCTCGAACGGGTCGGGCACTCCGGCAAAGACGCCTTTTCCGTCATGATTGA
>JADFPB010000030.1 GCA_022562515.1 Chloroflexota bacterium
CGCCAAGCGCGAAGTGTACAACGGGAGCGGCTACTGCTTCCTGGAGGCGGGCGGTGGAGTTGCGGGCATGGCGCAGGGCGACTTCTATGCGGAGCCGCGCCACATCACGCTGCGGACGCCGAGTCCGGTCTGGCACTGGGGCAAGGTGGCGTTTGAACGCTACTGGCTCTGGAAGTGGTACTAGCCGCCAGCTGCTCTACGTCGGGCTGTACGTACGACCTAGCGTGGGATCTGCAAACAAGCTAGCGAACCGTGCCAAGTAGTATCACGTGAGCGGCAGCGTCTGAGCGATGCCAAAGAGCATCTGCTTCCCAAGCAGAGGGTCGCGAGTTCGACTCTCGTCTCCCGCTCCAAACACTCAAGCATGTGATGGTAGGGGCCGCCGGTTTTGGCGGCCTCTCCCCTGCCGAAATCCGAGACCATCTGATACGCGCGTCGCGTACTGGGCGTCTAGAGAGGACTCACTCGGTGGCAGTGAGCAGTCCGGTCTTGAGCGCGTAGCGCACCAGCTCCGAGCGATGGTGGAGGTTCAGCTTCTCCATGATGCGCTGCCGGTACGTGTCCACCGTCTTGGGGCTAATGATCAGCTTCTCCGCGATCTCCTGGTTGGTGAAGCCGGCCGCCGTGAACTGGAGCACCTCTTGCTCGCGGTTCGTCAGTCTCGCGTACCCAGTCTTTCCGCCCTCGCCTCGCACACTGCGGCGGTACTCCTTCAGCACTTTCTGCACTGCTGACGGGTAGAGGAACACCTCATCCCGATGCGCCGCGCGGATCGCGTCCATCAGCTCTCCGTCCGCAGAGCTTTTGAGCACATAGCCGGACGCACCAACCCGTAGCGTCTGAAAGAGATACGGCTCTTCCGCATGCACCGTCAGAATCACAATGTGGCCTTCGTACCCCCGTTCATGCAGACGTTTCGCCGCTGACAGACCGTCCATCTTGGGCATGGAGATGTCCATGACGACGACATCCGGAGAGAGACTCTGTGCCAGCTCCACCGCCTCCAATCCGTTCGACGCCTCCCCCACCACTTCCATGTCAAGCTCCAGCGCCAGCAAGGCACGCAATCCCGAACGCAAGATCGCGTGGTCGTCGGCTAGCAGGACAGAGATTTTCTTGGGCACCTCTAGTCCCTCCGCTCTACGGGCAACATGACGTCCGCCGACACACGCGTGCCCGCTCCCACGACCGACTCGACTCCAAGCGTTCCGCCGACGAGCGCCAGCCGCTCCTTCATGCCAAACAGCCCGAGGCCTGCGTCCACGGCGTCCGTCGCCGCGTCCGCATTGAACCCGCAGCCATCGTCTTCGATCAGCATCCGCAGGCGACAACCTTGCTTCGTGAGGCGTATCTCCACTCGCGATGCGCGGGCGTGTTTCGCGATGTTGGAGAGCGCCTCTTGGGCGACGCGGTAGAACACCAGCTCAATTTCGGTGGGCAGCCGGCCCAACCGATCCGACAGGAGTGTTGCGTCGATCCCCCAGCGCTGAATAAAGTCACGAACCTGAGTCTCCAACGCCGTCTCCAAGCCCAGGTCATCCAACACGCGTGGCCGCAGATCGATCGCCAGCGCGCGCACGCCCTCCAGCGCGCCACCCAGGATCGTCCTCAGCTCCGCCAGTGCCGCGCGAGTAGCTTCGTCATCCGCCGAGCGCTCAAGCACACGCAGCCGCACAAGCACGGACGTCAACGCCTGCGCGGTGTCGTCGTGCAGCTCTCGCGCGATGCGCTTCCGCTCCGCCTCCTGCGCCGTCAGGACCTGAGAGGACATCTGCCTCAGACGCACATCGTATTCGCGGGCCTTCTTAATCGAGACGTCCAGCTCGTCCAGCACGTCCCGGACAAAGGAAGCGTTGTGACACTTCCTACAGGCCTCTGGCGCCGGCGGGAGCGAAAGCGCATCCTCCGAGGCGGGAGACTTGGCGAGCCCTGCCCCAGTGCCCATATCGATGCGGCCGACCACAGACACGAAGGTAGCGTTGAGCCGAGCAGCCTGCTCCCGGTCGAGAGCGTAGACGCGGCCGTTCTTCGAGGGCTCCAGCCTGACGAGATGGCGCTCCGTGAGAACTGCCAGGTGCCGCTCGACGCGCAGGCGCGGCATACCGAGGGTTCGGGCGAGAGCGGTAGCGTTTGACGCGCCGTGGCCCAGCGCGCTTAGGATTTCGAGACGATATCTGTTGCCAAGCGCGCGCAGCGTGGATTCGAGATCAACGAGCTCCGGAATCACATCTGACATAACATATTTCTACCTTTGTCAGACGGATCATAGCATTCACGCGGCGCGCCCCGAACGCGCCATTCGGCCCTATTTCCACTTGATTTCCGCAGGATCGCGATCGTACGGCTTGAACATATCCTTCCACCAGTACGCGACCAGCGTATCCATCAGCTTCGACTTGCGGCCGCTCTTCGTCTTGGCCATCTCCGATGTGAGTGTATCGAGCGCCGCGTTGACCTTCGGGCCGAACAAGCCCTCTAGGTACTCCCGAGGGATGCGAGGCGTCTCTTCATCGAAACTGTTGTCTTCGCGAAGGCGGGCGGGGCCCACCGGTGGAATATAGAAGATGTTGGCCTCAGTGCCATACTCGGGATGAAGGGGCAGCGCGACCTTCCACTTATTAACGAGCTGGGCCACAGGGCCTTCGTCGTCGTCCAGCATGCCAAACCAGACGGCGCGGCCTGGGCACTGGCGCGCGCAGGATGGCGCCACGTTCTGTTCGACGCGCGGGAAGCACATGATGCACTGCTGGCTGACGTTTCGCACGAAGTTGAAGTAGATCTTCTCATAGGGGCAGGCCTCGGCGCAGAACTGGTAGCCGCGACAGCGCGTCTCGTCGCGCAGAACAATGCCGTCTTCAGGGCGCTTGTACATCGCATCGCGCGGGCAGGCGTCCACGCAGGCCGGCTTCGTGCAGTGGTTGCAGAGCCGTGGCAGGTAGAAATAGTACGCGTTCGGGTACTCTCCAGCGCCCTGATCTTCGTCCCAGTTCGGACCCCATTCGGGCTCCTCGCCGACGTGCTGGAGAAAGGTCGATTGCCCCTTGCCGCCATAGAAGACCTCGTCGTAGTTGAAGTCCCAACCGCCACCCCATTCGCTGCGCTTGGCCAAGCGGCCGGGCTGCGGCACGCCATCGCGATAGCCACCGCCCATCGTCTCATAATCACGAGGATGGCCTCGCCCCGGCTGGGTGTTGACCGTGCACCACCACTGGTAGTCCGTGTCATCTTCGTTCGTCCATAGTGTCTTGCAGGCTACCGAACACGTCTGACAACCAATGCACTTGTTGAGGTCAAAGACCATCGCGACCTGTCGGCCGGCGGTGCTCTTCTTCCGCGTCGTCTTAGCCATGTTCTAACCTCCCACAACCCCAAGCCGCTACTGAATGCTCAGCTCCTGCCAGCTCTTCGAGAATGACTTCAGGCCCGCGCGCTCCTTGCTCGCTCCTTCCCAAACAGCGAACGCGACCTTCGCGTCTCTCTTGACGGAGAACCTCACCGCCTTGCCTCGAACGGAAAGTGGCCGCGAAAAGACCACCTGCCAGCGGCCGCGATACCAGCGGCTCCGCGCCTCAGTCTGGCTCTTCGGCGCCGGCTCCAATGTGCCAACACCCTTGGCGATCAGTTCCTGAGCCTCGCCCTCGGGGAGATTCGCTCGCCAGAACCATGCGTTCACCGGTGCGTCAGGGCTGCCCATGCTCTCGAGCGCTGCCTCTCCGTTGAGCGGGAACAGCACTCCGGCGGCGTCTGGGAAAACGGTGCCATCGCCGTGGTCCAAGTCCTTCGAGTCGTCCTGCCACTCCAGGCGGATGGCGATGTTCTTGCCGTTATGCGCAGCTTGCACCTTGAGCGACCTCACGCTCCCGACCGGCTTGCCGGCCCACGCGGTGCGAACGTAGCGAGAAGGCTGCTTGTGTAGCGGCGTGGCGCCAAGGTCGACCTGCTCTGGCTTAATCTTCTTCCACTGGGCGGCGGCCGGGTCCAGCAGCGTGCTATTGGCTAACCGTAGTTTTACGACCTTCATCGTCAAATCCTCCCGTTAGGCAAGCCACGTTGGCTTCAGTCACGACATCTCAGCGCTGCCAGTAGCTCGGCACACGCTGCGCCCGCAGCCACCTGCGGCCGCATAGCTAGCATATGTTGGCTCCGGGTCCTTGTCTGTCAGGCATGGCCGCCACTTGCCGGTCGGGTTTTGCCTTACATGACTAGATTGAAGCTAGGGGATCCCCAACGCTTCCAGCTTCTCCTTGGGAACCACCCCGTTTACCCAGCCACGTACCGCGTAGTATTCCTCCAGCATCGCTTCCAGCTCACAGACTTGGCCCTCTGAGCCTCCGCCGGTGGACGGTTCGGTCAGGAATCTCTCCGGCAAGGTGTCGGACCCCTCGCCAATGCCGGCCAAGTTGTTGTAGTGACGCTCCAGGTTGTAGATGCGTTCGCCGATCGTCATCAGTCCATCGGCATCTATCTCTACGCCAACAACCGACGAATACTGCGCCACGTAGTCGTCGACGCTCTCCGCGAAGACTGAGAACTTGCAAATGTCCAGCGAATCTGAAACGGCGTGCAGGTCCTGCATGTACTTGAGCAGGTCACCCTTTCCCTCCCATGCCTGTGGGTTCGTGGGATACGGGATGCCGGCGACCTCGCTGGCGAACGTGTAGCCGCGCAAGTGGCACGCGCCGCGGTTGCTCGTGGCTAGGCCTAGGCCCATCCCCTTGAGGCCCCGCGGATCGTAGGCGGCAATGCCCTGCCCCTTCACGGCCATGGCCATGTCGGGGTCGCCGAACTTGGCCGCCGCGCGGGCCGCGCCTTCTGCCAATGTGTCGCCGAGACCGGTGCGCGTCGCCGTCTTGCGCACCAGCTCCACCATCGCATCAGTGTCGCCCCATTCGAGGCGCTCGACGATAAGTTCCTTCTCGCTCGCCTCCATCGTCATCGCCAGCGCGTTGCCCATGTCGATCGTGTCCATGCCAACGTCGTTGCAGATGTCCGTGAGGTAAGCGATCGCGTCTCGGTCGTCGTTGAGGCAAGCGGGGCCGAAGGCCCACGCCGACTCATACTCGAAGCTCTCCATATGCACGTGGTACTTGCCTTCGGCCGTCTCCACTTCCTTCTTGCAGCCGACGGGACAGGCATGACAGGTGGGGTTGCCGACCAGGATCGTGTCCTTGATCTTGTCACCGGCGATGTTGGGCGCGCCATCGTACGTGGTGAACTGGCCATTCTTCGTCGGGATCGCGCCGATGATGTTCAGCACCGTCATGCCGCTGTTTGTGCCTAGGGTAGAGAGAGCGCCCGTCCTGGGTGTAGTGGCAGGAGAATCCGTGATCGCCTTGAGTACCGCGCGCCGCGCTTCGCGGAACGCCTCGGGGTCGGCGGGCGTTGGCACCTTCTTGGCGGCCTTGATCACAATAGCCTTCAGGTTCTTGCTGCCGCCGACGGCGCCCGTGCCACCGCGGCCCGCGGCGCGGTCATGCTCGTTGATCCACGCCGCGAAACGCACCTGGTGCTCGCCGGCCTGGCCGATGGCGATCACGCTAACATCGTCACCGTGGCGCTCAGAAAGTGTCTCGACTGTGTCGTGAACGCCGCTGCCCCACAGATCCGAGGCATCCATCAGTTCGACTCTCTCGTCTTCGACGAAAGCGTACACTGGAGCCTCAGCCCGTCCCTTGAACAGAAGGCCGTCCAAGCCTGCCCAGCGCAAGCGAGCGCCGGACCAGCCCCCTTGGTGAGAGTCGGTGACGGTTCCCGTGAGTGGCGACTTGGTGACGACGGCTAGACGGCTGCTCATGTTGACGTCGGAGCCGGTGATGGGGCCGACGAGGAAGCACAAGAGGTTGTCAGGACCCAACGGATCGACGTCTGGGCCGTTGTCGAATACGTATTTGACGCCAAGGCCGCGGCCGCCAATGTACTTGCGCGCGTCCTCCTCGTCGATCTCTTCGTATCGGATCTCACGCGCGCTCAAGTCAACGCGCGCTACTCGATTGGCGTATCCTCCGAGCTGCATGCTCCTCCTCCTTGCGACAGCGAATTCTAGGGTGTGATCGCGATCTTGAGGACGCCCTCTATCTTGTCGCGAAACAGATCGTACGCATTAGGCGCTTCGGCCAGCTTCATGCGATGCGTAAAGAGCAGGCCGAGTTCGACCTTCCGATGTTGCAGCACGGCGAGCAGATGCTCCAAGCGATCTCGGCCGGAAGGGCAGAGCGTACTCACGACACGCCGGTGAAGAAACGACATCGACATGGTCGGCATGGAGACGGTAGGCGTCATGCCGTAGACGCCGACCGACGAGATCGTCCCGCCACGACGAACAACTTTGTTGCATGCCTCAAAGGTGGCCTGCGTCCCGACGGCCTCAACCGCGATGTCGACGCCCGCGTTGTTGGTGAGCGCCATGATCTCGGCGACCGGGTCACGCTCTTCCGGGTTGATCACGACATCCGCGCCCAGACGCCTTGCCATCTCTAGCCGTTCTGGGATTGTGTCGACGCCGATGATCAGGCCGCAGCCGCGGGCGGCCGCGCCGGCGGTCGCGCACAGGCCCACCGGCCCTTGGGCGAACACGGCGACCGTATCGCCGAAGCCCGCGTCCGCACGGTCGATGGCGCCGAAGCCCGTCGACATGATGTCGGTCGGGAGAATCGCTTGCTCATCTGTGATGCCATCTGGCACCTTGGCGGCGGAGATGTTCGCGTCCGGCACAAGGTAATACTCCGCCTGGCAACCAGTAAGGATGGTCCCGCCGCCCGTGCAGACGCTGTAATCGCCGTGCAGGCATTCGCTGCATCTGCCGCAGGAGGTGAGACAGGATGCGATGACCCGGTCGCCCGGCTCGAACCCAATCACGCTTTCGCCAACCGTGTGAACAGTGCCCACACCTTCGTGGCCCATCGGCAGTCCCTCGGGCCGGACGATGCCCGGGTACCCGATGGCCAGCGCCTCGTTGGGTATCTCGTCCAGGAAGTGCATGTCCGTGCCGCAGATGGTGGACAGGCTCATCTTCACCACAATCTGCCCGGGGCCGGGCTCCGGTACGGGCAGGTCCATCATCTCCAGCTTGCCGTTTTCAGTCTTTACGCAGGCCAGCATCATCGCACCTCGTCAGGTCTCGGTCCGCTCCCGCGGCTTACCGTTTAGGTTCTGGTCCCGTTGCTTCCGCGCCGCTTGCCCGGCGGAGGCGCAGTGCCGTTCCACGCCTCGATCTCGACTCTCGTGGCCCGGTCCACAGGGCACGGCTGCCACTCCATCAGCCAGTAGCGCAGATGGCCGTAACCGCCCGCGAGGTGGAGCCACTTCACCATTCCCGGCTCGATGTTCGAAGGATCGGACCAGTTGGAGAACTGGTAGGGCTCCCAGCCGTTGTAGATGATCAATTGGCCCGGCCGCACCGCTTCCGTCACCTTCGCCTCCATGACCGACTCGCCGAGGTCGTTGTAGACTTTCACCTGCTTGCCATCCTTGATGCCGCGCGCGCCGGCGTCCTTGGGGCTCAGCATTGCTTGCGGCACGCCCCGATGCGTCTGCAGCATCATGCGGTTGGCGATATTGAGAGCATGGATGCTCCAGCGGTTGTGGCCGCTGGTCAGCTTTAGCGGGTAGTCGCCACCCATGGGTGGCGGGTCCTTGTGGCATGGCAACTCTTCGCCGGCCTCCAGGAACCAGGGGTGGTCGATGAGGAACTGTGCGCGGCGCGTTAGCGTGGCGTAGGGCTTCTTCTTGTCGACGTGGTCAAGAAGCGGAGTGAACGTCTCGTCCGGCTTCACCTCGGTCGCTTGTGAAATGGCCCGCGGGGCGATTCCCAGCCCGGTCCACCGTTCGTATCCCTTCTCGCGCAGCGTCTCCAGGCTCGTGCCCTCGGGTAGCGCTCCGGCGATCGTCGTGTCTCGCACCATTTCGTCGGCGATCTTCTCCACATCGACTAAGCTGCCGTGGGCCACCATCCGGTCGTACAGGCCCTCCAGTTGGTAGCTCGTTCCCTTCGCGTCCACGTACTCCTTCAGGCCGCGGCGCTTGGCCTGCTGCTCCATCTTCTCCGTGATCCCCCGGAAGATCCACCACTCGTCCTTCGCTTCGCCGGGAGGATCGAGGATCTTGTCGGAGAACGTGAGGTTCATCGTGTGGCTGCTGGGGATGCCGAACGCGATCTTCTCGTACTGCTGGGCGGCAGGCAGGACAATGTCCGAGTACATGGCCGTCGTGCTCATGCGCGGGTCGATCGTGACGACCATCTTCAGCTTAGGCCATAGGGTCTTGAGGAATAGGTTCTGACCGCCCCGAGTGCGGCGCAGCATGTTGCCGCCGCACTCGATGAGGACGCGGGGCTCCTGTTCCTTGGTGGGCTTGTCCACGCCCTGCCACCAATTTTTGTCGATCGCTTCCTTCCAGTACTCGGCAAACGGACGCTTCATCGAAGGGTCGTGCCATTCCTCCTTCGCCCAGATCTCGTCAAAACCGCAGTGGTAGTACCAGAAGAAGACGGGCGGGTAGAAGAGCATGGGGCCGATGCCGAGCGTCGCCATCTGTTTGTTGAACTCGATCGTCGCCAGCTCGTCGCTGAGGCTGGGATCGGCGTCCTTGAGGTTCTGGATCATCATGTTGTTCATCGCAACGAGTTGGCGCGCGTCCTGATTGGGCTCGGTCTTTGCCTGAACGAGACCGCTCCCGTCGAAGAATCCGCCCGTCCAAGCTCGCACGCCCGTACCCTTACGACCCCAATTGCCGGTCAGGGCCAACAGCAGCAGCTCTGACCGCTCGATCAGGTCGCCATGATAGAACTTGCCGGCGTTGCTCAGCGAGCAGATGATGCTGGTCCTCTTTCGCGCCACTTTGCGGCCCAGCTCCCGGATCACGCTGGCGCTGACGCCGCAGATCGCGGATGCCTTCTCCGGTGTGTAGTCGCGCAGCCGCTCCCGGGCCAGCGCGAAAACCGTCGTGAGGCGAACGGACGAGCCGTCCTTCAGCCGCGCGCGGAATGTGCCTTCCAGCGCCGGGTCGATCCGACCGAGTTTCAAGCTGGCTCGCGGCGCCTTAACGATCTTCCGCTTCTTCGTGTCGAAGAGATAGAACTGCTCCTCGCTACCGCCGTCCTCGAGGTCGCTCTGGCGCAGATACATCCGCGTGTCGCGCCGCACCAGTAATGGCAGGTCCGTCTGCTCCTGCACGAAGCGTTTCTTGTACAGCCCTTCCTCGATAACGACATGCGCCATGCCGAGCGCGAAGGCGGCGTCCGTCCCCGGCTCCACAGGCACGTAGTGGTCGGCGTGGACGGCGGACGGGCTGAAGTCGGGCGCGACGGTGACCACCTCGGCGCCCTTATAGCGGGCTTCCGTGATGTAGTGCTGGTGGGGAATGCGTGTGTTGGCCGGGTTAGCGAACCAGATGAAGATCAGTTCCGCGTGGAACCAGTCGTCGATAGAGCTCACGGGGTCAAAGAAGCCGTACGTCATGTAGTGGCCGGGAGCGAAGTCCGTGATTTCGGCGTTCATGTCCATCTGCAAGCTGCCGACGTGGGTGGCGAATCGGCCTCTGCCGAAGAGGCCCCACGTGCTTGCACTAGCGCCGCCAACATGAATGATCGACTCCGGCCCGATCTCCTCGATGCCGTCCAAGATGGCGTCGGCGACCTCAGTCAGCGCTTGGTCCCAAGAGATCCGTTCCCACTTGCCTTCGCCGCGCTTCCCCACCCTTTTCAGCGGGTAGAGCACGCGCTCCTTGCCATCCAAGACCTCGCGCCAGGCGACGCCCTTCTGGCAACCCATCGGGTTCATGTCGGGCACGCCCTGCTCAATGATGGGAAACACCCCTGCTGCTTCTTCGTGCCGGATCTTGCCGTCCTTGATATAGACGTGCATCGGACAGTTGCCCGGATAGCAGTCCACGCAATGGCTGCCCCAGGCGACGCGATCCCACCGCCACTGCTGGCGATAGGCATCTTCGGTTACGCAATTCATCTGCGTTTCCTTTGCGGAGCGCCTACTTCGTGCGGTACCCATCTGCATCACCTTCAGACTTTCTCAACGTAGCTACACTCAATGTCACGCCGCGGCAGGGGCGCTATCATCTGTTGGGCCTGCTCCCCGACCGTGTGCATTCCTGAATTACCATGTCGGCGACCTTCATGCCGGAGTCAGCCGCCTGATGCGTCCCCATACCGGCGCTGCCCGCGTCGGCACCCACGTAATAGAGTCCTGGGATTGGCGACTGGGGAGACGGCTTGTTCTTCCCGCACTGCCCGACGATCTGGGCAAGGCCAACGCACTCCCCGCCCTGTCCCGGGAGCACGGAGTCACGTGAAGACGAAGAGATCTCGGCGGGGCCCGCGCGTTCTACCGACTCAACGGCCGCCCAGGCATCCGGATAGAGCCTTTGCATCATCTCGTCCATCTTGTCGCACAGGGCGCCAATTTGCTTCGATTCGGGATCAGGGGAGCAGATGGTGCCGGCGACGATGCACTGCTTGCCCGGCGGCGCCATGTCTGGGTCGTAGTTGGCAGCCACTGTCATGAAGAGAATCACCTCGTCGGGAATCCTGCCCTCCGCCGCCGCCTCGAAGCGCTCGACGTTCCACCAGCTTTCGTCCGCATAGGCCACGTACATGGGCAGATCCAACACGTCCCTGTTCAGGAAGTAGCGCACACCGGTGAACGCCCAACCGGGCACGAGATCCTTGATGTACCGCGTGTACGAAGCATCGAAGTGCTCTTCACCTGCCAGCTTGAGAACAGTCGGCTGGATGCCGGCGCTGCTGACGACAATCGGCGCATCGAATGTGGCGTCTTTGGTTACCACACCTGTGACTCTGCCATCTTCCACCTTGATGCGTTCCACTTTCGCTCGTGTAATCAGTTCGCCGCCCAGCTTCTGGAACTCTCTGGCGATGATGTCAGTCAGCCGGCCGAAGCCGCCCTTGTAGTTGCCGCCGCCTCCTTGGATCATGATCTGCTGCATGATCTTGATCTGCTCAGAAGCCGACACGAGGTCGATCGGCTCCGCGAGCGAGGCGTTGGCATGAAACGCGAGGTAGCTGTAGAGGCGGAACGGCACGTCGTTCTGCCCGCAGTAGTCGTGCATCGAGACATCGTCCAACTCGTCAACCTGCTCCGGCGGCATCACGGCCATATCGGCCATGAACTTAATGGCGGCAGCCTGCTCGGCTTCGTCCATCTCCCACATCTGGAAGAAGGGCAGCGCGTCCTTCAGCCCTTGAACGAACGCCACGCTTCTGTACTTCGACCACTCCTTGGCCCGATAGCTGATACCGCAGACCTTCTTCATGGAGTTGTGCTCCAGGCAGGGCTTTCGCTCTGACTCCACGCCCAGTATCTTGAACAGCGTCTCAAAGGCGGCGCCGTTGATGGGTACCTGGCCATGAGGCCAGATGTCGTACTCAAAGCCGTTCTTGGAGCCGGTCAGCATCTTGCCGCCCACGCGGCCGTTCTTCTCAAGCATCAGGGTCTTCAGGCCGGCTTTCGCCAGCAGTACGGCGCACGCGCTGCCACCAGGACCGCTTCCGATGACGATCACGTCGAACGTCTTCTCCGTCATGGCACTACTCCTTCTCGATGTAGCCGTGCTCGAGGATGCCATAGCCGACGCGGTCGCCGTAGCGATAGCGCGTGAACCCGTCCTTCACCCACGTCTTCCCGAACTGAGCCGACGCGATCGCCAGCACCTCTTCTCCAACGATGTGATGCTCGCGATCTCGTTCGTCCACCATGTGAAGGTCGACACCGAGCTGCCGCGTGCCACCGTCGGTGGTCTTCAGGTCCATCTTGATCTCCTGGAGGCTCAGGACCTCCTTGCCATCCCAGAGGCCGCCGATATAGATCTGCTGGTCTCCGAGCAAGATCTGCACGGCGTTGAACCAGAAGTCCTTGCCGATCTCACCGCTGAGGTAGTCCCAGTTGTGCATCTTTGACCAGTCTCGCTCGCCGCCCCACGAGTGGTCGCGATGGCCGAGGCAATCGACGGTGTGCTCGACGCCGCCGATCTTCATCGTGCCGGTGACCGTGCCCGCGTGCTCGATGTGGCGAGGTATCTGGTCCGAGGAGGAGTCCGGCGGGAAGGGATAGAGGTAGGTAGGAGAGATGCCTTCCCAGACCAGGTCGATGGCGTGCCCTTTCCTCTCGTAGCGGAGGCGGAACCGCTCTAACGGGAGTTCGATATCGATCGTGTAGCCGTGCAGGCTGAGGTGGTCTTCGTTCACGGCCGGGAGCGGCGCGTGCATGTCGATGAGCGTATATGCCACTTCACGGCCGCGCACGAGCATCAGGTAGATATTGGCCTCGTCCTGGTTCGGGTGCATCCCCAGCCGGATCGTCGCACCCACCTCGCTTGTTGGGTCGTAGAACGCGAACCAGTAGCTCTCGTTCCACATCGGCAGCGAATCCGGCCCGGGCGTGTGCCGGCGATCGTCCTCGGCCGTCGCCATGTGAACTTCACTCGCCATTCGGACCTCCTCCGTCTCTCACGCTTCGCTCCCCTCAGCCGGCGAGGCGCTCAGGCGCGAGATCATGTCCTCCAACTGCAACATCAGCGTCAGGTCGCCCTCGATCGTGAGCTTACCGCCTAAGTACGCCTGCGCCCGGTCCAGCTCGCCGCTCTGAATCGCCGCCCAGTCAGCGGCCAACACGTTCACGGTGACGTCAGGGTCCTCAACCGTCCCCTCATGCCGCTCCCCCTCGCCCTTCTCCGCGACGAGGTACCAGTCGTGTCCTCCGGGTCCCGTCAGATGGAACTGCACGCGAACGGTAATTTCTTTCACGTTCGTCATCGCCCGGCCGCCGGGCGGCGGAAGATCGAGCAGCGTGGCCAGCCGCTGCGTGCAAGGATTGTTGGTCGCCATATCGTTGGCCGCGGTTGAGATGCCCTTTTCGGCCATGTTGCGGGTGACGCTCACCATGACGACGCCAAACCTAAAGGCGGCCATGATCTCGTGGTAGAGAGCGTGCTTCACCTTGCGGCCTGTCAGCGCCTCGTAGCGCTCGTGCGTCTCTTCCTTGCCGGGGAATCCCTCTAGGCGCGGGATGCCCATGCCCTCGCTGTGGTGCCAGTCCAAGAACAACCACCACGCCAGATCGGACTCAGGGTCGCCAATGTAGGCCATCTCCCAATCGAGCACGCCCGCGACGTTGTCATCGCGGAGGATGACGTTTGGCAAGCGCGCGTCGCCCCAGCAAAGGGTGACGGCCTCGGGTGTGTAGCGGTTCTCCTTGAGCCACGCCAGCGCCGGGTCCAGGATCGGTTGCGGCTCGTCGCCACGCGTCCACTCCAGGAAGCTCTCGTAGTACTCGATCTGCCGGTCGAGCGGCCCGGTGCCTCCGGACGGAACGCCGAGGAACGAGAGGCCGAGTTGCTCCCAATCGAGCGCGTGAATCTTGGCCAGCGCTTCGATTCCACTCCACCACATCTTCGCTCTGCGCTCAGGAGTCGCGTCCAGGCAGAACCCGAAACTGTGGTACGGCGGCACCTCGTTCGGTACCTCGCCCTCGATCTTGCGCATGACGTAGAACGGACTGCCGAGCACAGCGGCGTCCTCCTCAAGCCAAGGCACCTCGGGAACGGGGACGTCGGTGCCGCTTAGGCACCGCATCACCTGAGCCTGCATGACTACGTCGTACTCAGGGAAGACGCGGAAGTCGGCCGGCTCGAGTCTGATCACGAGGCTTTCTAAGCGCACGTCCCCATCCTCCCGCCACGAAAGGTCGCACATCAACGTCTCGTTAGAAACGCCGGCCGAGGGCAGTGTCAACGATGAGACCGTGATCTCGTCAGCCGAGGGCATCTCGGCCGCGAACCACTCGCTAAGGCGGGCCTGCGTAGCCTCAAGGTCTCGTTCGTGGGGCATCTCGCCGTCCTCTGAAGCTCCTTATCCTGCTGCCGGCTCGTCGCGTTTGACCGTGATGCGGAAGCGGCAGTTCTCGGCGCCGTGCGCCACTGTCTCGATCGTCTCCACGTCCACCTCGGTGTTCGCGACCGTCTTGAACAGGTGCTTGACCCAATACGCACCGCAGATGCACAATTTCGGATTGAGCGAGATCACGTCGCGCGTGACAAGTGGGCAGACACACTTCCCCTGGTGCAGCTCCGTCCAGAGGATGACGTCGCCGTCCCGCTCAAGGCGCACCTTGCTGGGACCCGATGTCTGCATCTTCTCAAGAAACGAATCCAGGCTCATGGGAACGGACAAACCTGTGAGGTCGACGAAAGCGGAGACACACGTTTGCGCCTCACCCTCCATCAGCGTGTCGACGGCGGCGTCGTCCATCTTATAGATCGTCTCGAAGAGGCCGCCGGTCAGCCGGTCTTGAAAGTCCCGCGTTAGGGTCTCAACCCACTCGCCTGCTTCGCCCGGAGGTTTGTCCATCTCTTTCGCGCCCCTTCGCACGTCAGGCGGATCTACTCACTTCGACTCTCGTTGCCCTATCCACTTGAGTCGGAGACCACATGAACGGCCAGTAGCGCAGGTGGCCGTAACCGCCCGCGAATCCCAACCACTTTACCATCGCGCCCTCGATGTCGTTGGGGCCATGCCAGTCCTTGAACTGGTAGTGGTCCCAGCCGTTGTAGCAGATGACCTGGCCCGGCCTGACCGAAGACGCCAACTTCACCCGCACCAGGAACATGCCCATGTCGTTATGCACGCGAACCTGATCGTCATCCGCGATACCCCGTTTCGCGGCGTCCTCATGGTTCATCACGATATGCGGACGGCCTCGATGCGTCTCCAGCATGAGCTTATTTGCGATGTTGTTGGCGTGGATACTCCAGCGGCCGTGCCCGCTGGTGAGCGCGAGGGGATAGTCCCCACCCATCTTCGGAGGATCCTTGTGCGTGGGCAGCTCTTCGCCCGCCTCAAGGAACCAGTCGTGGTCGATGTAGAATTGGGCGCGCCGCGTAAGCGTCGGATAGGAATCCTTGCGTTCGATGTGGCGGCGGAACGGCGTCATCGTCTCGTCCGGCTTGATGTCGGTCGCGTAGCTTTGCGCGTACGGCACGAACCCCCAGTCCTTGTACCGCACGACACCCTTCTCCCGCAGCGTCTCGATTGTGGTGCCTTCTGGCAGCGTTCCCATGACAGAGCTGCCCTCAATGCCCTGCGCCGTCATCTCTTCTTCGTCGACCATCGTGCCGCCGGCCGTCCATACCGATTCCAGGTCTTCCAGGCTGTAGACGTTGCCACGCCTGTCCTGGTATTCCGTCATCCCCCTCGCCTTCGCTCGCTCCGTCATCTTGCGGCAGAGCAGTCTAAAGACCTGCCATTCGGGCTTCGCCTCGCCTGCCGGCTCCACTGCCTTGTCCGCCATCGTGAAGAACAGCGTGTGTGCCAGCCCCATGGCGCTCGGCCGCTCGTACTGCTGGGCGGCCGGGAGGACGTAGTCGGAGTACAGTGCGGTCGTGCTCATGCGAACGTCAATGGTGAAGATGCACTTGAGCTTTGGCCACAGATGCTTCAGGAACATCGTCTTGCCGCCTCGCGCCCGGCGCAGCAGGTTGTCGCCCACATGCATCATCACCCGTGGTGGCTGGTCCTCGAGGGGCATCGCGACGCCCTGCCACCAGCCCTTCTCAAGTGCCTCGTTGAAGTAGTCGTCGAACTCGCGCTTCATGCTTGGGTCGTGCCAATCGCGCTTGTTCCAGAGTTCGCGGAATCCGACGTGATAGTACCACCACCACACTGGCGGGACGAGATTGCTGGTCGCGGCGGTCACCTGCTTCAGCCCTTCGATCGCTGCCAGTTCCGTGCTCTGCGTGGGATCCTGAGCCTTGACCGCCTCCAGCATGCCATCGTAGCCGGCGAGGAGCTGCTCCAGCTCTTCCCTGGTGCCAGACCGTCTCATCTCGTCCAATTGACCAGCGGTTGATGGGGGTACGTTCCAGTACGTGGGCCCGGTTCCCTTCTTGCCCCAGGCAAGCAGGAACTTGCCCGATTGATCAAATTTCACCACCCTCGAATTACCGTAGCCGTCGGCAATGAAAAAATCTCCGTTCTCCGCAAAAGCAATGTCAGCCGGGCGATCAAAATGATCGGCATCATCACCCGGCACGTTCCTCTTCCCGAAAATCCGCAGTACCTTGCCAGTAGCACTCAACTTCACCACGGTGTGGTTCTTGTTGTCGGTCGTCCAGATATTACCGTCACGATCGCAACGCAGAAAATGAGTCGAGTCATACAAACCATCCCCAAAAGAACGCAGGAATTTGCCTTGTGGGGAAAAAACCAGGATCGGATTTTTCCCGCGGTGAAATACCAGGATATTTCCCTTCACATCGATCTCAACTCCGGAAACCGCTGACAATTTCATCCCCTCCGGTAAGCGCGGAAAATTCTTCACCACTCTGATTGTTGAAACAACCGATACCCCCGCCTCCTCAGCATTCAACTGGCTGAAAACGGATACAACGATGACAATCGCCAATGAAAATGCTTTCATAATCCCGCTATTCAATCACCCACCAAAGCAGAATCTTCAGTAAAAAAAGCGCTTGTTGTCAATAGTAATCGTATTACTGGCAGACATTCCGATTGACGCGAGTAGGCATGGCATGCGAATAATTAGCAATGAAACAAATAAAGGTGATTGCAGGACTGACCCATCAGCAAGTCGAAAAGGAAGTCAATAAGTGGATGGTTGAGAACAGCCATCTGAAAGTCGAAGATGTTTTTCAGAGCGAATGGATGGGAGACCAGGGACGCTCCTTCACAATCACCCTTATCTATGAAGTAGACGAAAAGAAACAGGTGAAAGCCGCGATCCCTGTGAACATGCAGTGATGATAAAGTGCCGACGGCGGGACTCGAACCCGCACTCCCATATTTTGAGAAGCAGATTTTAAGTCTGCTGCGTCTACCAATTCCGCCACATCGGCCCGGCGTCTCTTTCTTAACTTATCCTATCCGGCATCGCCAATCTTTTTCCTCTCTCGCTCCAGATTCGCCGCCTGTGGCGCGACTTCCCACAAGACCTTTATCACAGTGTCCGGCCCGGCTGGAATTGGCAGATCAATATCGATATCTGACTCGGAAGCGCAGGAGAAAATCGCTTCTTTCAAAGCCTCACGAGTGGCGGCTGCCATCGCCACCGGCGCTTCTGCACACGAAACGTTTTGCGTGTCTTTCCCGTCTTTCTCGCCACCCTTTTCCACGTCGATCAACTCAATCCGAAAATCGATCGGAGCCTCTTCGAATCCAGGAACGGTGTGCGTGCGTCTGCTCACTTCCTCATTGAGCATCCATCCCTGCCCCATCATGTACGCTGTGGAAATCTGCGCCCGATCCAGGTCGGCGTTTTGACTATCACCACCTTGATAAAACAAATCAGCCCGTAACACCTGAACCTCTCCGGTAAACACATCCAGTTCCACTTCTACCACTGCCCCTCCATAAAAGTACTCAGCATAGGGCGATCCGTGAAAACGATCACCGTCCCAATCCCTTCCCGATTGCGTGAAAAATCCAAGAGCCGTCAGGTTCTCTCCCTTTTCTATCGCTTCAGCCACGCTGTCAGTAAACGAATCAGTAGTCTCACCGTCATCACCTGACCCCCTGTTCTTCCCCAAACACTTATTCAGTTGATCACAGGCATCCCTCACCGCTGCGCGCATCAAGGCCGCAAGATCGACACCATAAACCTTCGAAACAGAACTCAATCCTCCGTCTCCACCTCCAAACACTTCAACCTTCTCCTCCTCCAGTCCGAGCTCATCACTCACCTGCTTCTTCACCCTGACCAGCAACCCGTCCCCGACATCCACTCTGTCAATGTTGACCCGGACACTGCCATCGTGAAGCACTTGCACGCTCACCGCAGCCTGATTGTTTATCGTTTTGAGATCACCGATCCCCATCTTGATCGGCACCGCCGCAATTCCCCGCTTGCAGGCATGGTTGTTTTCATTCCACTGCTCGATCTCATCTCTGCGCTGATGCAGTTTTGACGAAGATAATATGGCAATCCACAGTCGACCCAGCAGTTCCGCATCAATCTCCTGCCCATAAGGCGTCTCCGCTGCTCCTTTGTTGCTGCGGTAAAAATTCAATTCACGAACCGTATCCGCCGTCTTGCCCAGCTTCCTGGCCACACGGGAGATAATCTCTTCCATTACCAGAATCCCCTGTGCTGACCCTTCTGCAGCAATGGAAGAACCGGTCAATCCATTGGTCCGACACCAGCGCCCTTTCACTTGAAAATCAGCAATCCGATAAGCTCCATCCACGTTCAACAGAGCCTGCTCAAGCGCGTCCTGGCCAGGACCATTCTGCGCCCCTCCATCCATTACCAGGTCAATGTCCACCGCCAGCATCAATCCGCTTTTGTCACAGCCCACCCGGAACTCGGCTTCCACGGCATGGCGTTTGCCGGTCAGCATCCTTTCCTGACTCGCATCAAGTTCCAGGCGAACGGGCTGATCCAGTTTCATCGCGACAAGCGCAGCCAAACTTGCCACCCGCACGCTCTCATCACCTCGTCCACCGGAAGATCCCAGCATCGGCATAGCCTCCACAATGACCCGGCTTTGCGGCATCCCCGCCACCCTGGCCACCGCAGCACGCACCGCAGACAGACTTTCTGCCGCAACCTGTACCCTAATTCCCTGTCCATCAGGCAAAGGCTCGGCAGTAGCTGCTAGAATCCCACAGCTCACCGGATATTGACTTCCGATGGAAATACTGCCCGCTACC
>JADFPB010000215.1 GCA_022562515.1 Chloroflexota bacterium
CCATCTCGACCTGCCGCGCCTGTATGCGGAAGGCGCCCCTGAACTTGAGTCTGGCACGGTACGGAACGCGGTCGGCTCCGTGCTGGAGCGCGCGCTGGCAGCGGGCAGCATCCTCGACGTGAACGTCGGGGAAAGGGGCTTGACCACCCCGTGCCCGGCGCCCTGGATCGTCCGCATGGCATCGGAGATGGGCTTGCCGTTCTGCTTCGGCGACGATAGCCACTCGATCGCGCAGGTTGGCGCGGGGCTTGGGAACGGCCGTGACTATCTGCTCAGCCTGGGCGTTGACACGATCACGAAGCTGACGCGGTCGGGCGAGGCGGTCGTCAAAGAAGAAGTGCCGCTGCGGTAGCGACGAGGCCGGGAGAGGCAAGCCTCTCCCCTACGAACGGCAGGGCGTGCCGCAAATCGGTAGGGGCACGTTGCAACGTGCCCCTGCGTTCGCAGACCGTACCCACGGCCTCACAGCGCGGGGCGGCTCTTCCACCAGCCCGCCAGCCGCTCGTACGCATCGCCGACTCGCAGTACGGTCACGTCATCGAACGGCTTGCCGGAGATCATCATCCCTATCGGCATCCCGTCTTCCGTGAAGCCGCACGTCACGCTGAGCGACGGCGTCCCGGTCGTGTTGAAAACTCCGGTGAACTTGCCCAGCTCGCCGCCTTCGCGGGCCGTGTTCCCGCCCGGCGGCGGCGTGCATGCCTCGATGGTTGGCGTTTGAATCGGCACGGTCGGCGTGATGAGGACGTCCACGTCCCTCGTGGCGTCCGCCATCTGCTGGTTGAACCATGAGCGGGCGCGCAGAGCCTTCACGTAGTCCAGCGCGCTAATGCCGATTGCCGACTCGAGCCGAGTATGCACCTCCGGGCTGTACTGGTCGCGATATTGCTTAAGCCATTTCTCGTGAACGGAAACCGCTTCAGGAAGCATCACCGACAGGTTGATCGCCCTGCCCTTCGCGGCCCACGGCATTGGAATCGAGGAGACCGAAGCGCCGTTTGCTTCCATCAGATCTATGCCGAGCCGTACGGCGGCCTCGACCTCGGAGTCCACGTCGTCGAAAAAATAGTGCTCCGGCACGCCAATGCGAACGCCGTCCAGCCCTTGCCCGATGGCCGCGGTGTAGTCGGGCGCCGGCTCCCGCGACGACGCCGGGTCGAGCGGGTCGTACCCGGCAAGCGCGGTCATCATGAAGGCCGAGTCGGCAACGCGCCTGGTCATGGGTCCAACGTGGTCGCACGACCAGCTCAGATCGAGGACACCGGCGCGGCTGACAACGCCGTATGTCGGCTTCAGGCCCGCGATCCCGCACACGGCGGCGGGCATCCGTATCGACCCGCCGGTATCGCTGCCGAGCGCTCCGTAGATGAGGCCGCCGCCCACCGCTGCGCCTGAGCCGATGGACGAGCCGCAGGTGATCCGTTTCTCGTTCCACGGATTATGGCCGGGGCCGTAGTGAGGGTTCATCCCTGTGGCTCCCAGAGCGAACTCGACCAGGTTCAGCTTGCCCATGACGATGGCGCCGGCCTTCTTGAGATTTCGTGTGACTGTCGCATCCGAAGTCGCGACGTTGTCTTTCAGGATGGTGGAGCCGCCCGTCGTTACCGTTCCCTGAACATCGATCAGATCTTTGAGACCGATGGGGATCCCGTGGAGGGCTCCGCGGTAATGGCCGTCGGCGATCTCCTTCTGCAGTACCTCGGCCTGCTTGAGGGCGTCTTCCCGGAAGACCACGAGAAAAGCGTTCAACTTCCCGTCCAGTGCATCGATCCGCTCCAGGCAGTTCTCTACGAGAGCGACGGGGGAGAGTTCGCCGTCCCGAATGCGAGGCGCAAGCTCCTCGATGCTCGCGAACGCCAGGTCGTTATCCATGGCTCTGCTCCGCGGCTGCTCGCCTCGGCACAAAAGTCAGAACCCCTTCGTGGCCTGAAGCGTCAATGGAACGGACCGCGTCGAGGGCCGTCTCCACCTGTTCGATTCTCGGTACGAATTTTTCGATCTCGTCAGCGGAGAGGTCGAAGCCCAGCTCCGCGTAGCGGCGGCTCAACGCCTCAAGATCGCGTTGTGACTCGGCCATATTCACCCTCCTGAACGATGACCCCGTGTTCACTGAAAATGCGGGCTGAGTATAAGGGTCACGGCGGGTGTCGCGGTGCTACGCTTTTCCTCTATGCCTATCACGGAACAACTTGCCGCCTACGTTCGGCAGGCGCTGAAAGACGCCGAGGCTGGCGGCGACCTTCCGGCCGCCGGCTCCGTTGAGATCGTCATCGACAAGTCCAGGGGGGCCGAGAACGGCGATTTCAGCACCAATGCTGCTCTGCGTCTCGCCCGAACCATGCAGATGGCGCCCATCGCGATAGCGGAGAAGATTGCTATCTCGATGGGCGCGATATCTGACGCGCCGGAGATCGAGCGCGCATGGGCGGCGGCGCCGGGATTCGTCAACATCCAGCTTTCAGAAAAGTGGCTGCAGTCACAGGTTGTCGCCGTCCGCGCTGCCGGCACCGACTTCGGCTCCGTTGACATAGGCCAGGGCGAGTCGGTTCAGGTCGAATTCGTCAGCGTAAACCCGACCGGTCCGCTGCACGTCGGGCATGCCCGCGGAGCAGTAATCGGCAGCGGCATCGCGAATCTGTTCGAGGCGGCCGGATACGACGTCACCCGCGAGTATTACGTCAATGATGCCGGCAACCAGATGCGGGTCTACAACGACACGCTTTACGTCCGCTACATGCAGGCGGCCGGCCACGATATGCCGCTGCCGGAAGGCGCGTACGAAGGCGATTACCTGGTGGAGTACGCCAGGGACCTGCTCAAGCGCGAAGGCGACCGGTTCACAAAGATGGATCGCGCGGAAGCCATTACGGAGATGGCAACGCTATCGGTAAAAGACACGCTCGACATGATCCGCGAAGACGTGGCCCTCCTCGGCATCGAGTACGACGTCTGGTTCTCCGAACTGGCGATGCTCGAGTCGGGGAAATTCGATCAGACGATCAGGTATCTGGAAGATCGCGGGCAGATCGTCGATCGGGACGGCGCGCGCTGGCTGAGCGGCGATGGCGACGGAGAGGACGGCGATAACGTTGTCATCCGCTCGGGTGGGGGCGGGCCGACCTACTTCGGCACGGACATCGCATACCACCACGATAAGTTTGCCGAGCGCCACTTCGGGCGCGTCATCGATGTCTGGGGCGCCGATCACCACGGCCACGTCGCCCGGCTCAAGTCCGCCGTCGGAGCGCTCGGAATCGATCCTGAGCGGCTGACGATAATCCTCAACCAGATGGTCTCTTTCAAAGAGGGAGAAGAGACCGTGCGCTTCTCCAAGCGGAAGGGCGTCATGGTGACGCTGCGGGAGCTGGTCGGCGAGGTTGGCTCGGACGCCTGCCGCTACATCTTCATGAGCCGTTCCCCGGATGCGCAGATGGAGTTCGACATCGAGCTCGCGGCCAGCCAGTCGATGGACAACCCGGTCTACTACGTCCAGTACGCGCACGCCCGAATCTCCTCGATCTTGCGCAATGCCGATGAGCAGGAAGTCGAGTGGGAGGAAGCGGACCTCGGCCTGCTGACTCATGAGGCCGAGATGGAGCTGATCAAGCGGATCATCGAGCTGCCCGACGTGATCGTATCGTCGGCCGAGCGAGTGGAGGCCACCCAGCTTCCTTACTACGCTTACGAACTCGCCCGCTCCTTCACAGGCTTTTACGAGCAGTGCCGGGTGCTCTCCGAAGATCCCGACGACCTGCCGGTGAGCAAGGCCCGGCTCCAGCTCGTAGACGCAACTCGCTACGCCCTCGCACGCACGCTATCACTGATGGGGATGTCCGCCCCGGAGAAGATGTAGCCCCACCAGATGTCTCTGGACTTTCTCGGGACGGGCCTCGTTTGCGGCCAATTCTTTGTTGGATGCCCACGAACGGTTTTCAGAAGCTCTGTTCAGATTGAGGACGAACTGAGCGCGGCGGCGGGCCGGGTTTGAGGGCGAGGCGCCCCAGCCTCCCTCCTGTACGAATCGGTTACACGTCCTGGTTACTCATCGGACAAAAGCTCCCTGGCCTCGCTAAACGGCACGCCATCCAGCAGCACGTCCTTGATCACCGCCTTGCCCCGCCTGTCTACCGAGACGACCA
>JADFPB010000216.1 GCA_022562515.1 Chloroflexota bacterium
GCGAGTGCGGCCCCTGGCCCATGCCTTCGAGCGCCGCGCCCGCAAACCCGGCGCCCTCGTCGACGATGTCATCGAATGACGCCGCGGGCACCATCTTCACCTTCGGCGAGCCGTTGATGTCCACGAACTGGATAAGCAGGAACTCGATGTTGTCCTCGTCGAGAAGGCTATGCACGTCATGTCTGGTGGCCAATGTTCCTGCTCCTGATTTACGGCTGCCAAACGACCGGCGGCCGCTGCCTACGTGCCGAACACCTTATCCGTGCCCACGAGCGGCACCCGGGCCATCACGGACGCCTCGATAGTCAGCGCCGCAAGGTCCTCCGGCTCCAGGCTCTTCACGTCACCCTTGCCGAGCGAGCGCGTGAGCAGCGCAAGCTCCATCGTCATCGAGTTGAGAAAATTGGCCACCCGTTCGGCGCCCTCGTCCGGGTCGAGCCTCTTCACCAGTTCCGGGTCCTGCGTGGCGATGCCGACCGGGCACTTTCCGGTATGGCACCGGTTGCACTGCCCGGCAGGCAGACCGATCTCTTTTTCGAAGTCGGCTTCGGGAATGTCGCGGTTGCAGTTCAGGGCTATCAGAGCCGCGATGCCGATCGCGCACGCATCCGCGCCCAGCGCAAGTGCCTTTGCAACGTCAGCGCCGCTTCGAATGCCGCCTGAGGCGATCAGGCTCACCTTCCGGTAGAGGCCGATCTCCCGCAGCGCTTCCCTCGCCAGCACAATCGCCGGCACAGTCGGTATTCCACTGTGGTCCAGCAATACCTCCGCCGATGCGCCTGTTCCCGCCACCATGCTGTCGATCACTATCGCGTCCGCGCCTGCCTTGGCCGCAAGCTTCACGTCATCGGCGACCCTGCATGCGCCAAGCTTTACTTGAATGGGCACCTTCCAGTCCGTCGCCTCGCGCAGTTGCTCAATCTTGATCGACAGATCGTCCGGTCCAAGCCAGTCCGGATGCCGCGCAGGGCTGCGCTGGTCGATCCCCGGCGGCAGATCCCGCGACTCCGCAACCTCGTCCAGCACCTTCACGCCCATGAGCAGCCCGCCCGTGCCCGGCTTCGCACCCTGGCCAACCACTATCTCGATAGCCTGCGCAGTCGCCATGTGATTCGGGTTCGCGCCATACCGGCTCGGCAGGACCTGGTAGATCAGCTTGTCAGACGCCTCGCGCTCGGCCGGCAGCATTCCGCCATCGCCCGTGCAGCTGGCGGTCCCAACCATGCTCGCAGCCTTGCCAAGCGCCACCTTCGCGTTCGCAGACAGCGCGCCCCAGCTCATTCCCGTGATGTAGATGGGCGTTTCCAGGACCAGCGGGTTCTCGGCATTCAGCCCGCCCAGCTCCACTCGCGTGTTGCACTGTTCCTTGTAGCCCTCAAGAGGGAATCGCGTCAGGCCCGTAGAAAGAAATGTCAGATCATCGAAATGCGTCACGCGCTGATGCGTGCTCATACCCCGTATGCGGTAACGGCCAAGGTCCGCCTTGGAGTGGATATCGTCCACCGTCCATGGCGCCCAGATCTGGTTGCTGCCGTAAACCATTCGCCCCTTACCCTTGTTGGCCTGCTATTTGGGTTTGTCCGCTACCGGGGGCCGCTAAATCAGCGTCCGCTCAAACCTTTCCAGCGTGTCATAGTGATAGAGCTTCTTCTGCGAGACGATCTTCCGGAACCGGGGCCGCCCGGCGACGCCATGCCGCTCCAATTCCGCCCACAGCCCGATCAACTCATCCTCGGTAGGTTCCTTGTACATGGCGTCCGCGCCGAGTGAGCCAACCTCGCCGCCAACGTAGATCGTTCCCTCGTACATAGAGTCGCCCGCGGCGTCGCCAACGTTGCCACAGACAATGATCCGGCCCTTCTGCATCATGAAGCCCGTAAGGAAGCCGGAGTCCCCGGCGATCAGAAGCGTGCCGCCCTTCATGCTTATGCCCGCACGCGCGCCCGAAACGCCGTTAACAAAAATCTCGCCGCCGCGCATGCTCGCAGCGACCGAAGCGCCTGCGCTTTTGCTCAGTGAAATCTTCCCGCTCATCAAATTCTCGCCAAGCGCCCAGCCCGCGTTCCCATCTATGAAAATCTCAGGCCCATCGAGTTGCGAAGCGGCGTAATAACCCACGCTGCCTTCAATCGTTATCTTGCAAGCCTGCCGGATGCCCACGGCCAGATTATGGCGAGCCGCCGGATTCGTGATGACGATCTCGCCCGCGCCCTCTTCGGCAAGCGCCTTGATCCGCCTGTTCAACTCCCGGGTCGTCAGCTCAGACGCGTCTAGGCTGACCACGTCATCACCTCGTGTTCCTGCGGCTCCGTCCGGTCCAGCTCCTCGGTGAACACACTCCTGAGGGCAACCTCTTCCGAGGCGAGCGCGACGACCGAATCAGTCTCCATCAACACGAGCGGCTTCGCGGACCACCGATCCTTCGCATACCCCATGCCGTCACGCGTCGAAACCAGGTACGTGAACGTGCCATCCAGATCGTCCAGCGACGCCTCAAGCGCCGAGTTGAGATCCGCCCCTCCGGCCAGCTTGTCGGCCAGGTACACGGCGATCAGCTCGGAGTCGTTCTCGGTCTGGAAATGGTGCCCGCGGCTCTCGTATTCCCGCTTCATCCCGTGATAGTTCGTCAACTGGCCGTTGTGGACCACCGTGACGTCGGTGAACGGATACGCCCAGAACGGGTGCGCATGGCTGATATCCACCCTGCTCTCCGTCGCCATCCGCACATGTCCGACGCCGTGCGTCCCGGAAAGCCTGCTGATCCCGTGCCGCTCGTCCATCACCACCGGCGTGCCGACGTCCTTGATGACCTCGGACACCTCGCCGATGCTGTGGAGGACCACTCCCGGCGTCTGCAGCAACGCCTCGGCAAGGCTGGGCACATCACCCTCGTAGTTGGCCGCCAGCCGAAGGTACGAACCCCGTGCGTCGGCAGAGACTATCGCACCGCCCGCTGACATCACCGTATCTTTGGCCCGCGCGATAGTCTCTTCGGCAGGCGCCGACTCATCGGCCCAGATGCGAATCAGCAGATCGGAATCGAGCGACTCGCCGGCTACCGTAACTCCGGCCGAATCGTGGCCGCGATGCACCATCGTTTCCAGCATCTTGACCAGCTCCTCACCAATTGGCGCGAGGCCGCTGGACCGGCAGTCCTTGTACATGATCCCGGCGATGCCACACATAGTCGAAGAAACTGTTCCTCACCTGTTGGGCCCTGATCTGGCCCCGATTGAGACCATCGGCCATGGCCCGCATAATGACCGGCCGACCCTGCCTGAAACGCGAATGGGAGCATAGTCTAAACCGCCATAGGCGTATACGGGGCCGGTGCATCACTTCCGCCGGTAGACCAGCCGCGCTGGAAACGACCGACGCGCGCCGGGTGGCCTGAGCCGGGCTGAAAGTCCGGACGCTAAGCCACAGACGCGCTTCGGCTGCTCTTCAGCGGCGGCGCGAGATCTCTCGTCATCGCCCGTAGAGCCATGAGCGGGTCCAGCACGTGGATCTGCACACCATCGGGCACCGTCGCTTCAACGTGGCCGCAATTTACGATCGCGCTAACCCCCGCTTCCACCAGAGCGTCGACCGACTCCTGTACCCGCGTGTCCGCAAGCGCGACAAAACCGATCGAGATGTCGCGCTCAGCCACCGCCGCGCCGAGCTCGCTGAGCGGCTCGGTGACCAGATGGCCCACTTTCCGGCCCAGATGCAGCAGATTCGGGTCGAACAGCCCCGCGACATGAAACTCCCTGTCCCACATGCGAAGGTGCTCGATCATCCCGCGTCCAAGTGCGTTCGACCCGATCATCGCTATGTTCCAGGTCAGATCAAGCCCCATACTTCTGCGCAGGCCGGCAACCACATTTTCCAACTCATAGCCCTTACCCGAGACACCCAGGTGGCCCAGATACGAGAGATCCTTGCGCAACTGGGACGAGGAGACGCCCGATGCCGCAGAGAGCTCATCGGAAGTGACGACGATCACCTCCCCACCAGCCACCAACTGCTCGACAACGCGCAGATAGCGGGGAAGCCTTCCA
>JADFPB010000031.1 GCA_022562515.1 Chloroflexota bacterium
ACGGGCGGTCGGCCGCCGGGCGCGCCAGTATCCGGACCGGTACTCTCCGTTCTGTGCCTCCGTATCGCCACTGCGCGCCCTCGCGTGCCCTTTTATTTCTCTATCCGCCGCTTATCGATGGTGTCGGTTCCGCGCGCTCCGGATTTCACTGGCCGACTTGCCCTGATTTATCTCAAAGGACTGAGGTTAGGTCTACAAAGCCGACTCCGATAATGTTATGACACGGCGATTACGCTGCGAGGGGGGTGTTCCCCTTGTTCCAGTGGGTGCCGTCGCGTCACCGCATGTTGCAGCAAGAGACCCTCAGGGAATTGTGGTTCACGCCAGGGCGAAGCGAGGTCACTGCAAGGTGACGCATCGGTAACCATTCATAATCGATCTCCCGGCGAGCCATCGTTAAGATGGGCGCCGGCGCGCAATCGGGAGTGATCTCGGTTCGTCCGGGACCATCACCCATCCGCGATTGCTCCGGCCCTGACCAGCGGCAGGACTTGTTCGGCTACCCGGCGCGCTTCCTCCACGTGGGGGTAGCCGGATAGGATGAACTCGTCGATCCCGAGCGCTCGGTAGGCGAGGAGTTTTTCGGCCACCTGGCCGGGCGTTCCGACGATTGCTGTTCCGCAGTTCACGCGGACAGTGGATATGCCATTCCAGAGACGCCCGCCCATCTTGTGGTCTTCGTAGCTGGCCGATTGGGCCTGCTGTCCCACCATCGTCGTTCCGGCGAAGACCGACTGCCTCTGCTCCCGAACGGCGCCGGCAGCCTGCGACAGAAGTTCTTCAGCGGCAGACCACGCATCCGGCTCTGTGTCTCGAACGATCAGGTGCGTCCGGAGGCCGAACGCCGGCTCCCGTCCGGCGTCCTCAAAGTGCCTGGTAGCACGTTCGATGAAGGCTGCAATCGACTCCAGGGGCTGTATCCATGCCAGCAGCCTGTCCGCCTGGCGGCCCGCCAGTTGAAGGGCGCTGTCCGATGCTCCGCCCAGGTAGAACGCGGGAGGTGTGGCTGCCGGTCCGGGGGAAACGAGCGCGTCCTCCAGGTGGACGTGGTCTGTGATGTGGGTAATCTTCTCCGGCGCCGCCCAGAGTCGGCGCAGCGCATCGATAAACTCTTCGGCGACGGCGTAGCGTTCATCGTGGTCGATGTCCACTCCGAATCTCTCGAAGTCCCCCTGGATGCCGCCGGGAACTACGTTCAGGTCTATGCGCCCGTTGCTGATGTTGCTCAGCGCCGCCGCCATCTGCGCGAAGAGGCCGGGGTTGATGAAGCCGGGGCGCACGGCGATGAGGAATCTTATCCGCGTTGTGACCGCGGCCAGCGCGGTGGCCGTTGTCCATGTCTCCGCAAGGGGTGCCGATTCTTCGAATAGTCCGTTGGTGAATCGGGTGGGGATCAGGAGGGAGTAGTAGCCGCACTCCTCGGCCGTTTCCACGACTTTGCGCAGGTAGTCGAACGTGGGAGGCCGTTCGGCGCGGAGCGTTCCTATGTGCTCGCCGTCTCCGTCGATGGGCACGAACCAACTAAATTTAGGTTCGGGTCGCCGCTGCTGGGGCATCTTATTTTCTCCGGATTGGCTCTCCGCCCTGCCTCTGGGTGGGAAGAAGGTGAATTGTCTGCGCACCGGGAGCGTCAGGCAAGGAGGGCGTATGGCGCGGGCCAGCCACCGGGGGGATGCGAGCGCCCTGCTAAACTGCCGCTTCGGAATATACAGGTAGAGACGCGCAGTCTCAGACAAGCACTTCGGAGTGGTGGATGGCGACGGAATACCTTGCTGCGCCGGGTACGAAAGAGAGCGATCTCGAGACGCCTGCGCTGGTGATCGACATGGACGTCGCGGAGGCGAATATTGCTCGTCTCCAGTCGTGGGCGAATGCCAATGGCGTGGATATACGGCCCCACGCGAAAACCCATAAGACGCCGCTTTTCGCCCGGAAGCAGATTGAGGCCGGAGCGATAGGTGTTTGCTGTGCAAAGGTCGGCGAGGCCGAGGTGATGGTCGCCAGCGGCGTGAGGGACATCCTGATCACCAGCCAGATAATCGGCGGGAAGAAGATCGGACGGCTCGCCTCCCTTGCGGCTGAGGCGAATATCGTGGTTGCCGTGGAGAACGAAGGAAACGTCCGGCAGATGTCCGAGATCGCGTCGAACAGGAACGTGGAGATCGGCGTCATCGTCGAGGTGAACACGGGGATGAACCGTTGCGGGACGGCGCCCGGCGAAGAGACGGTGGCGCTATCGAAGCTGATCGACTCATCTCCCGGCCTGCGCTACGACGGGATGATGGGCTACGAGGGTCATGTGGTCGCCAATCGCGACTTCGAGGTGCGCAAGACGGAGGCGGAGCGGTCTGCCACCACGCTCGTGGAGACTGCGGAGCAGGTCAGGGCGGCCGGCCTGGATGTGAAGGTTGTTAGCGCGGCGGGAACGGGAACTTACAACATCACGGGACTTGTGAAGGGAATAACCGATCTTCAGTGCGGTAGTTATATATTCATGGACGGCGATTATCTTGAAGTCTTTGACGATTTCGACCCGGCGCTGAGTGTGCTCACCACCGTGATAAGTGTTCAGCACGGTTACGTCGTGACTGATACGGGCAAGAAATCGATCAGCGAGGACCGCGGGCTCCCAATTGTCGTCGAGCCCTCGGGGGGCACGGTGATCAGCCTGTCGGAGGAGCATTGCAAGATCGAGGTCAGCGGCGAGGCATCGAAATTGAACGTGGGCGACCAGGTGCGGCTACGGCCCATGCATGGCGATACGACTATTAACATGCACTCGCACTACTTCCTCGTCAGGCAGGGTGTTCTGGAGTCGGCGCTCGAGATTGCCGGCCGCGGACGGGTGCGTTAGTTTTGCGTAACTCAGGGGCCGCGTCGCGATGAAAAACGGAGCAGTGTGGGGAGCGATGGCCGGGCTGGCGTTGCCGGCGTTGATCATAACCCTGGTCGCCGTCGCACTGGTGCTGGTGCTTGCGGTGCCGATGGCTATCCTGGGCGCCCTCATTGGAGCGATCGTCGGCCCGATCGTCGGCCTGTTCAAGGGTGGCGGGAATAACAATCCGGATATCAGGACTGACCGCTAATTCTGTCTCATAATCTGGGCGTCTATGGCGATGATTCCGACCTCCAGAACGTCGGGCGGCGGGATGGCGCGGTCACCGTCCGGGGTTTCCAGCGCGACGGCGTCCGCAAGCTGCTGGCGCGTGACCCATAACCAACCCTCATTCGGTCTCTGTGAGGCGTTGGCGGGCACTGTGAAGTAGATCAGGTCGATGTGCTGGTGGAAGCCGTCGACCGGATCGTCGATATCCTCGACAAGGATCGTCACCGGGGGATGGAGCTGGCCGGGGACGGTGAACTCGAACGGGCCGGGCCCGCCGGGGTGGACGACCTCAACGTCAAGTCCGGACTCTTCCTTCGCCTCCCTGATCACCGCCTCCAGTGGGTCCTCGTTTTCCTCGACGTGACCCCCGGGAGGCAGCCACATGCGCAGCTTTCTGTGCCAGTGGAGGAGAGTCGCCTGAGGGGTGGCGATGTAGCCGGTTGCGGTGAAGTGCCGCCTGAGCGGTTTTGATGGGGGCATAGGGATTGGAATTGTAAGCGCCGTTAAAAGCGAATGGGACCACCGGACTGGGGCACACGAGTTGTGCGACCCGGCCGGGTGGCCCCATCCGTGGAGGTGCTCTACCTCAACGAAATGGGTACCCTGCTAAAGCAGAACACCTCCGGTTAAACAACTATACAAAGCGTCACACCTCCTTTCCCTTCGCCCCGTAAGACGGACAAGGCGACGTCCGGGGATTATCTAGGGTTGCTGCCTGTCTACTGGCGATTATAGCGCGTGCGGGTTGCTTTGCATCCTGTGTCCGCCCACAATCGCTGTGATTGATCACCGACAGGCGGCGGCCGGGACGGCGGCGGGCGGGCAGAAACGGGCAGGCCAGAAGAGGGGCAGCCAGAAGCGCGCAGGCCAGAAGAGGGCCGGGAGGAATACGTGCTGGACACGCGGGTGGCGATGGTTCAGATGAGGTGCGAGGTTGGCAACGCCGACCGGAACATCGCGGCGATAAGCGAGTTCGTGGACGAGGCCCGCCGGCAGGACGTGGATATTGTCTGTTTCCCCGAGCTGGGCGTCAGCGGCTACAACGCAGGCGACACATCGGCGCCCGTACCCGAGCCGATTCCCGGTCCGTCGAGCAGGAAGCTTGAGGCTATCGCGGTGGAGAAAAAGCAGACGTTTCTGGCCGGTATTCTGGAACGGGACGCCGGTGGCATCGTCTACAACACTCAGATTGCGTTCGGCCCGTCCGGTACGGTGGGCATGTACCGGAAGACGCATGTGCCGACGGCGGAGATCGGCACGTGGAGCCAGGGTTCGGACCTGCCGGTTTTCGAGCATCCGAAGGCGCGATACGGGCTGGAGATCTGTTACGACTCCCACTTTCCTGAGGTGAGCACGGCGCTGGCGAACAGGGGAGCGGAGATCATCTTTCTGCCGCACGCATCCGGTGGCGAGACACCGGAAGAAAAGTACGAGCGCTGGCTGAGGTATGTGCCTGCGAGGGCGTATGACAACGGTGTGTTCGTGGGGATATGCAACCAGGTTGGCAATAACGGAGCGGGCCGCGAGTTCGCCGGCGTGACGTTTATCTGCGACCCGCGAGGCAGGGTGATCGCGCGGGCGGAGAGCGGCGATCGCGATGAGATGGTTGTTGCGGATCTGAAAGCCGAGGATCTGGCAGAGGCGCGCAGCGAGCCGGAGACGTTCTTCCGGCACTTCCGGCGGCCAGAGGTTTACAGGGAGTGGGGGCTGTAGCCGGAGGACCTAAACGCCGATGCCCGCTCGCGTGCCCTTTGCGAGCACAGAGGTGTTGACTACGCAGTAGGGGCGGCGGCCGGTAAGGACGCGGGCTGCGTCGCGGGCGGCGCTGCGGCGGATGCGCTCCCAACCGCCGGGGGATGAGCCGGCGACATGCGGCGTGACGATGACGTTGTCGAACTCGAACAGCGGGTTGTCGTCGCCCTGCGGCTCTGTCTCGAAGACGTCGATAGCCGCTCCCGCGATCTCCTTCGCCTTGAGCGCAGCTACAAGATCAGCCTCGCTGACTATGCCGCCGCGGCCCGTGTTGACCAGGTATGCGGACGGCTTCATGCGCCGGAAAACATCGGCGTTGAACTGGTTGTGGGTTTCGCTGTTGAAGGGCGCGTGAATCGAGATGAAATCGGACGATTCGACCAGCTCATCGAACTCGACCATCCGCACGTTCTCTTCAAGGTCCGCCCAGTGCCCCACGTAGGGGTCATGGGCAATTACGTTCATGCGGAGGGCGTTGACCTTGCGTGCGAATGTGCGGCCGATGTGGCCGAGTCCGAAGATGCCGATAGTTTCGCCCCAGATCTGCGAGCAGGCTTCCCGGGACCAGAGCTCTCCCCAGCGGCCTGCGCGGGTTCCGGGGTTGAGCTCGTAGAGCCTTCGGGCCAGGTAGAGCATCAGCGAGAGGGCATGGTTGGAGACCTCCTCGGAGGTCGCGCCGGCGGCGTTGCAGACGATGATCCCGGCGTCCGTGGATGCGTCCAGATCGACGCCTTCGTAGCCGTGGCCGAGGCGGACGATGAGCTTGCAGTTGGTGAGCGTCTCGATGACCGACGGCGGCATGGGGAGGCTGCTGTTGAGCACCACGTCGGCGCCGGCGATGGCTTCGATCACCTCGCCTTCGGAGTCGACCGCGACGGAGATCAGATCGACGTCCAGGCCGGCGAGCTCATCGGCTTCGTAAGTGGGGTCGATGCGCTGGTTTTTCTCGATTACGACGACGCGGACTTTTGCCATTTTTTCTTTCTTAGCCAGCCCCGGGGGAAGGGATAGGGGAGGGGGAAGGAGACTCCTAGAACCAGTTTGCCTTGTCCACCACGTTGCGCAGCGGCTCTCCGGCGGCGAAGCGGCGTGCGTTGTCCATAAGGACTTCTTCGCGCCGGTCTTCCAGGTAGGGGCCGTACGCCGCGGTGTGTGGCGTGAGGATGACGTTCGGCATCGCCCAGAGCGGGTGATCGGCGGGCAGCGGCTCCTGTTCGTAGACGTCCAGTCCCGCGCCTGCAATCTCCCCGCTGCGTAGCGCTTCGACCAGGTCGTCGAGTTTCACGGTCATGCCGCGGCCGATGTTTATCAGGTAGGCCGACTTCTTCATCAGCTTGAATCTGGCGGTTCCCATTAGACCCTCGGTCTGCGGGGTGTGCGGAATCGTCATGATGACGAAATCGGCTTCGGGGAGGACGGTGTCGAGATCGTCGGGCCGGACGAGCCGGCTGACGCCTTCCGGGGTGTCCTGCCGCCGGGCATCGACGCCGATGACGTTCATTCCGAAGTGCGCGCAGTGCCTCGCCGCCTCGCCGCCGATGCCGCCGACCCCGATGATGACGGCGGTGGCCTCCGGCAGGAAAACGGTGCCGGGGTCCGTCGCGTCCCAGGCGCGCCGCATCTGGTTGGGGAAGTAGACGTGGAATCCGCGGGCGAACATGAGTACGAAGCCCATGATGAACATGGAGATGTGGTCGTTATAGATCTCTCTGAAATTGGTGACCTGGGTGGGGTGTGCGATTAGCTCATCGTGGTAGTAGCCGGCGGCTGGCGCGGCCGCGGGAGCCTGGATCCATTTCAGGCTGTCCGCGACGGCCAGCAGCTCGGGTGAAATCGTCCCGAATGCGGCGTCTGCGCCGGGCAGTTCCTTCTTCGCCTCTTCATCTGTCTCAGGCACGACGACTGTGTAGTCGGGAATGGCGTCCATCATCTGGGCCGCCCAGGCCCTGGTCCGGTCGGTTTGAGGCGGCATCATCACGAATTTCAGTGGCATCTGGTCCTCCGGGATTCGGCGCCGTCTCGCTCTGCGATCCTTCCCCTGGTGGGCAACGGGTGTCCCACCGGGGGAATGGGCGGCGGTCCGGCTGCGTTTCTGCTGGCGCGGGTGGAAGTCTACCCCGTGCCCGGCGCGCGCGCCCCGGCTGCCCATCCTGTATTCCAGGAAAGACCACCAGAGAAGACCAAAGGCCGGTGGGTTATGACAGTTCAGTTGCGAATCAACGGCGGGTTCTGCCCGCGTCGGATACACGGAATCGTTGGTTCCCGGTAAACTGCACCCGGATTGAGCGCCGAGCTACGTTGATGTGGAAATCGCATATGGAAATCGGGCCATTTGACATAGAAGTACCGGATCCGCCGCTTCGCGAGCCGCACGCTGTGGTGATGCTTCGGCCCTGGATCAACGTGGGCAACGTGGGGTCTGTAGTGCTTGGGCGGCTGAAGAATATGTTCGACGGCCAGGAGATCGGCAGGCTCCGCACACCTGGCAACTACTACGATTTCACCCGCTACCGGCCCGAGATGAAGATGGCCGACGGGGAGCGGCACGTCACTGTTCCGAATACGGTCTTTCTCTCTGCGCGCAGGGAGGAGGCTCCGGACCTTGTGCTCATCCATCTTCTTGAGCCGCACTCCAAGTCGGAGGAGTACAACGATGCGGTGGTCGATGTTCTGGAGCATCTGGGTATCAGGGCGTACGTGACTGTGGGGAGCATGTATGACTCCGTGCCGCACTCCAGGCCGCTATCGGTTTCGGGTTCAATGAAGGGCTGGGAGACTCCCCCCAATCTGGGTGGTTTCACGCCGGGCCGCAGTAACTATGAGGGGCCGACAAGCATGACCGGCCAGATATCCCAGATGATTTCAGCCCGCGGCGTATCGACGCTGAATCTCATGGTTCGCCTGCCGCTCTATCTGCAGCTCGATAACGATTTCGCCGGAAGCGCACGCATTGTGGAGATACTGGGTCCGATGTACGGGCTCGGCGACGCCAGCGCGGAGCGGGAGCTTGGCAGGCAACAGTACTCACAGGTGGCGCCCGCCGTGCTGAAGGACCCGCAGCTCGCGGAGCTGGTCGAGCGACTCGAGAGCGAGTATGACAACCGTCGGAAAGACTCCGGTTCTGCGGGAGAGTCGGATGGCGACTCGATCGCACTGTCTCCTGAGATCGAAAGTTTTCTGGAAGGCCTGAGCCGGCCCACGGGCGACGGAGGACCCGGAGACGCCAGGGGCGGAGAGTAGCCCGGCGCTTACGCTGAGAGGCTGCGGCCGGGACCTTGGCTGCTGGGGCTGCCAGGTCTACTGGGGTTCAACTGGAAATAGCGCGGGCATCCCAAGGTAGTAGCCCTGTCCGTATCTGACTCCGATTTCCGCCAGGAACGCGATCGATTCCTCGTCCTGGACGAATTCAGCGATTACCTCTACTCCGAGCGCGCGGGCCAGCGCGGTAAGAGCCCTGACAAATGCCCGGTCGGTTTCATCCGCTTTTAGATTCTTGACGAGGCCTCCGTCCAGCTTGAGGAAGTGGAAGTCCAGGCTTCTGATCTGCTGGATTGAGGTTGTGCCGCTTCCGAAGTCGTCGATGGCGAGCCGAAACCCCGCGGCCTTGAGGCGCTGGACGAATGCGGCCGCATGCCCGCCGCTCCTCATCGTCGCCGTTTCCGTGATCTCGAATATGAACGCTTCGGGATCGACGCCTTTTTCCCGCGCGGACTGGACGATGACCTCCGCGAATTCTGCGCCGACCGATCTGGCGGAGACGTTGAGGTTGAGCTGTAGCGTGCAGCCCGCGTTGTCGAACAATTTCCAACGGTCGAAGGTCAGTTCCATGACCCGCTCGTCGATCTGGCGGACGAGATCGAGCGACTCTGCTTCCGGTATGAACTCCGCGGGTGAAATGATCTGTCCGTCATCGTCTTCGAGTCTTACAAGGACCTCATACATCGTGGTGGTGCGGCTGGCGAGGTCGACAATCGGCTGGCGGTACAGGACGATACGCTGATTGTCCAGCGCGTCAACGATGGTGGTTCTTGTTCGCTGCAGTGCTGTGATGAGTTCGCGCCCACCCTGTTCGGGGTCGTACAGCCGGGCCTGATTACGTCCGCCATCCTTGGCCTGGTAGAGCGCGACGTCGGCGAAGGCGGTGATGTCCTCGACTGTTGCCCCTTCTATCGGAAATGAGGCTACGCCGGCGGAGGCCGTGATCTGAATCTTGTCGTCGCCGACCGTAATGGAGACGTCGGCGACCTGGGCAAGAAGGGTCTCAGCTTTTAACATCGCGTCCTCGGGAACTGTGTCGTAGAGGATCACATTGAACTCATCGCCGCCCACTCTGGCAACGACGTCTGACAGGCGGACCGACTCCCTGAGCCTTTGTCCCACGGCCGCGATCAGCTCGTCTCCCACAGTGTGGCCGTGGGTATCGTTCACCAGCTTGACACCGTCCAGGTCTACGTAGACGAGGGCATGGTGGGTGTCCATCCTGCTGGCGGAGCGATTGGCCTGATCGAGCAGGATGCCGAGCTGGCGGCGGTTTGGCAGGCCCGTCAGCGTATCGGTCGTCGCGAGGCGTTGGAGTTCCTGTTCGGCACGCTTGCGAAGTTCGATATCGCGCATGGTAACGCTGATGCCGAGGAGCGATCCGTTGCGGTGATAATTGGCCGCGACGACGACCTCAACCGGTATATGGCGCTCATCGAGCGACACGGCAACCAGCTCTTCAGACCAGGCGCCGCCGTGGAGGGCGGCGGGAATCCCGCGCTGGATGAGGATTTCTGCGCTCGGCTCGTCGATGATGTCTCGCAGTGCCATTCCCACCATGTCGCTATCTGACTGGATGGCCAGCATTTGACGGCCCGCCGGGTTGATGTACTGGACGGCGCCCTCGATGTTTACGCGACATATGAGGTCTGGAGACGTCTCGACTATCGCCGCGAGGTTCGAGACTGTGTCAAGGAGCCTGGCGTTGTCGATTGACGGGCCAATCTGCTCGGCTGCGGCGCGCAGGAATTCGAGTTCGGATTCGGTGAATCCGGCGCTGCTCTTTCTTCGCAGCGTGACGATTCCCACCACCGCCTCGTCTGTGAGGAGTGGAAATGTGACGGAGGCATCAAGCTTGAGCTTGCTGAGCCTGCTTAGCGAGCCGGCCGGGTCGGGATCTTCCGGGTCGGTTTCCGGATTGATCACGGAACGGCCGAGAGCGATGGCTTGAGCCATGGTTGCGCTTCTCCCGGCGGGAAGCGGAATTTCTGAACCCACGCCTATCGCAACGCCGCCGACCATGTCGCCGGTTGTGCCGTCTACCGGACGCACGGCGCCGCGATCGAACGGAACGTAATTCCTGATCAACTCGAGAAATCTCAGGCCCAACTCTTCGGCGTCGAGGCCGGAGATGCCCATTCTTGAGATCTCGCGAAGTGCCGCCATCTCGTCCGGCGCGTCTCGCGCATCGGACTGACGTTCAGATTTAGAGGTAGCTGACAAGGAGTATTCGAGCGTTCCGGTCTTCGTTGTGGTCCACGTTGCGCCTCTAAGGGGTGTCGAAGCTGAGGCTCGAATCAATTGTAGACGCGGCTTGATATGGGTACGCCAGGCTCAGACCATCACTCGGAACCTGGTTTGCGGGTTGTTCAGGTCGCCTTCCCGGAAGCGGCTCATCCTGAGAGCGGAGATGTCTATCGAGTTGGCCTCGCCATCCAGGATCAGTTCTGCCATTACCTGTCCGACCGCAGGTGACAGCTTGTATCCGTGGCCTGAGAATCCGGTGCAGATGTAGAGGCCCTCGATCCCATCGATGGAATCGATGATGGGGTGGGAATCGGGTGTTTCCGTGTACAGCCCGGCGTAGCCATGTGTGTATTCGGCGGCCTCTATCTGCGGCATGCGGGCGGCGAGGCGCGACCAGACGTCGTAGAGGTAGGCCATGGAGGCGCCGGAATCGTAGTTGTCCGGGTCCGCGTCGTGAACGACGTTGCCGTTGCCGACCAGCGTGAGGTCTGCCGCTTCCGGCCTGAAGTAGGTCAGGTTCGCCATGTCTGCGCCGCCTGGATGGAATGGAATGGTGTTGAGATCGCGCTTCAGGAGAAATACCTCGTGGCGGGTCGCCTTCAGGGGAAGCGAAACGTTGATGGTGGCGAGGAATTTCGAGGTCCAGGGTCCGGTGGCGATGATTGCCGTTCCGCACTGGATCCGCTCTCCGTCGATGATTACGGCCTGGACGCGGCCCTTCTCGATCTCCACGGTCTGCACCGGCGTTTCCAGTTCAACCTGAGCGCCCAGCCCCCTGGCGGCGGTGACCCAGCCGAGTGCCGCTCCGGAAGGGTCGCCGTAGCCTGACTCAGGCTCGTAGGCGACTGCTTCGTCCTCTCCGATGGCGAACGCCGGCGCGATCTCCAGGGCTTCTTCTCTGGTGATCATTGAAACGTTGACGCCGCAGGACTGCTGCATCGCGATGTTGACCTCCAGAGTGGGCCGATAGGCTTCATCGGAGAAGATCATGAAGCCGGTATGCGTCCACCCGGCATCGCCCTCGCCGACGTGTTCGGACCAGTTTCGCCAGATGTTCAGGCTCTCCCATGAAAGGCGGGTGTGGACCTCCGTGGAGTAGTGCATTCGGATGACGCCCGAAGACCGGCCGGTCGATCCGAAGCCCAGGGTGCTCTGCTCGAGGAGCAGAGCGGAGCCGGCGCCGCGTTTGGCGAGCTGGAAGAGGATGCTTGCGCCCATCACCCCGCCGCCGATGACGACGTGGTCGAAACTTCGGGTCATGTGTCTGCCTTAGACTCGTGTGTCCAATGGACGGCCTATCGTATGGCAATCGGCCTGTGGAGGGAACGCGAGCATGGAGCCACCCGGAATCTCGGGGCTGGACGATTACGGTGATCCCACGGAACTCGTTGCTGCGGGTTACGACCGGGTCGGTGAGCAATACACAGCCCTGGCCATGCAGGGCAACGAGACGAAAGCTCGCCACACGAATTTAGTCCTGGGGCGGTTGCCGGACGGCAGCGATGTGCTGGATCTGGGGTGTGGGTCGGGACAGCCAACGACCGCCATACTGGCGCGGCGGTTCAACGTGACCGGGGTGGAACTATCCAGCGTTCAGATCGAGCGCGCCAGGGAGGCTGTGCCGAATGCCCGCTTCGTGCAGGCCGATATGTCGCGGCTCGAGCTTTCGCTGTGCAGCTTCGACGCCGTAGTTGCTTTCTACTCGATCATTCATGTGCCGCGAGGACGTCAGCAGGCGCTTTTCGAGTCCATTTACTCATGGCTGCGGCCCGGTGGAATACTGGTCGCTTCCCTGGCGTCGACCGGCTCCGAGATCGACATTGAAGAAGACTATCTTGGTGCACCGATGTACTGGAGTTCGTTTGATGCTGAGACCAGCCGGCAAATGCTTCGAGATGCAGGACTTGAGTTGGAACGGGCTGAATTAGTGACGCAGACGTTCGACGGCGAAGACGAGACGCATCTGTGGGTCATCGCTCGCCGTCCCGGTTAAGTGGGACTAAGCAGAACGGCCCGGCAATCCGTTGCCGGGCCGTTTTGATGTTGATCCGTCTCAGAACTTTTTGACTTCTATTCCTGCGTTGTCTTCCACGAAGTGCAGGATGGCGGAGTGATCTTCTTTTCCATAGCCCTTCTCAACGAGTGAGGTCAGCACCTGTTGGAGGTTGGCTGTGACCTGGAGCGGCAGGCCGAGTTCGCGCGCCGTCTCCATGGCGTTGTTGATGTCTTTGTAATGCAGCTCGATGCGGAATCCGGCCTGGAAGTTGCGCTCGAACATCATCGGGGCTTTGGCGTTCATGACGTTGCTGCCGGCCAGGCCGCCCTTGATGGCGTTGAAGACCGTCTCAGGGTTGACCCCGGCCTTCGTGGCGAGGGTCAGCGCTTCAGCCAGGCCATGAATATTGGCGCCGACTACGATCTGGTTAGCCAATTTCGTCACGTTGCCTGCGCCTACGTCACCGCAGAGCACGGCGGAGGCGCCGACCACGTCCAGGAGGGGCTTTGCGCGCTCGAAGAGATCGGCCTTGCCGCCCACCATGATCGCCAGGTCTCCGGAGATGGCGAACGGCTCTCCGCCCGAGACCGGGGCATCGATGAACCCGACGCCCTTCTCTTCGCAGGCCTTGCCTATGCGCTTTGAGACTCCGGGGGCGATTGAGCTCATGTCCACGATCAGGTCGCCCGGCGACGCGCCATCCAGGGCGCCGCCTTCACCTGCGATTGCCGCTTCGGCCTGCGGGCCGTCCTGGACCATGGTTATGACGACATCCGATGCGCTTGCGACTTCGGCGCAGGAGGAGGCCGCTGTGCCACCGGCCTCCACGACCGGCTCGATGGCCTCCGGAAACACGTCAAAGACCGTGACTTCGTGGCCGGCCTTGATCAGGTTTATGGCCATCGGGCGGCCCATTATTCCGAGGCCGATGAAGCCTACTTTCGCCATTTTCGTTTCCTTCCCTGGTCACTAGACGGGGGTTACTTCGGGATTGTTCGTGGTCTGTTCAGTAACGGGCAGGGGTGTCTCCTGGCTCGAATCTTAGTGGGGGCGGCTGCCCGGACGGGAAGCATACTACGAGCGGCGAGCCCGGGTTGACCGATCGGGGTTGGCCGCATTGGTCCGGCAGGGCGGCCGGGGCAGAGGAGCCGTTACTAGCCCTCGTCGTCCTTCCAGAAGCGTTCCTCTGAGAAGGCGTAACCGGTTCCATTGAGCCGTTGGCGCGTGTCTTCAATCATTCCCGGGTGGCCGCAGGCGTATATCAGCGTGCCCTCTGTCGGGATGTCGAACTCTTTCAGGTAGTGCTGGACAAGGGTGTTGATGCGCCCGGTTGCGCCGCGCCAGTTGTTATTGCGGTCTTCGTCCGGCCTGCTTACTGACGGGACGAAGACGACCTCTTCGTGGTCCGCGGCCATCTGGATGAGTTCATCGTCGTATCCGAACTCATCGTGATAGCTGGCGCCCTCCAGGATGTAGAAGCGGTCGCCGCCTCGTGGATTCTCATAATAGGCGCGGAGCATGCTGATGAATGGCGTCACGCCGGTAACCGTGGAGACCATGACGTGATTGCGGTAATCAGGTTCGAATACGAAGAGCCCCTTCGCCCTTGGTCTGATGGTGACCTGGTCGCCGACTTTCAGCTTGTGCAACAGGGGCGTCAACTGGCCGATGGGCCGCGGAATTGCCTCGATGAAGAGTTCGATGTCTTCTTCCGCCGGCGAGGATGCGATCGAATACGGCCGTTCAATTCCCTCAAGGCCGATGGTGCAGTACTGGCCGGGCTTGAATGTGAATTCCGTCGCCGACTTGAACCAGATGCGGAAAAGATCGTCGGTCATGTCGACCCGGCGGGTCACCGTAGCGGTCGAGAATCGGCCCTTGATTGCGGGTTGATCTGTTTGAGTCATTCAGTATTCTCATCCTGGCTGTTGGCCGTGCCGTGCTATCCAGTTTCGCCGCGGGGGTGGACAATATCGTATCCGGTCACGGGTTACGGTGGGTCTCGATATGAATTATGGGTGTAGTCGCGAAAGCGCGTTCCATACTCTCCTGCCGGAAGGCGAACCGGGCATGTAAGATTCCCGGAGACCGAGAGGGTAGATTGCGGGGGCTGCCTGCTCCGGAGTGACGTGGCCGGGGTCCGCGATATAGCCAGTTTGAGGACGATTACAGTGGCAAGACAACAGCCGGGTGTGGCATACAGCCTGACGATTCGGGCCGAGTACGAAAACGATCCCGGAATGCTGGGCACGCTCACATCCGCCATAGGCGATGCAGATGGCAGCATTGATGCGCTGGACGTCGTTAGTGTTCGAAACGGCCGGATGACCCGTGATATTACGGTTCTGGCGTCCGACGTCGAACATGGCAACGTGATCATCGAAGCGGTACGAAAAATCGCGAAGGTAAAGGTGATCAACGTTTCGGACCCCACATTTCTCGCGCATCTGCAGGGCAAGATCGAGGTCCACAGCCGGATACCCGTTGAGACGCGGAACGACCTGTCGATGGCCTACACGCCGGGTGTTGGCAGGGTCTGCATGGCAATCCATGATCAGCCCGAGGCCGTGTGGACGCTCACGAGCAAGGCCAACACGGTGGCTGTGGTCACCGACGGCACGGCAGTGCTGGGGCTTGGCGATATTGGCCCGGAAGCCGCGATGCCGGTCATGGAGGGCAAGGCGGTTCTGTTCAAGGAGTTTGGCGGCGTGAATGCGTGGCCGATCTGCCTGAACACCAAGGATCCAGATGAGATTGTCAGCATTGTGAAGGCGATATCTCCCGGCTTCGGCGGAATCAACCTGGAGGACATCTCCGCGCCGCGCTGCTTCGAAATCGAGGAACGGCTCAAGGCAGAGCTGGATATTCCGGTGTTCCACGATGACCAGCATGGAACCGCTGTGGTGGTGCTGGCCGGCTTCATCAACGCACTCAAAGTGGTGGGCAAAGACGCAGGCGATATCAAAGTGATGATGGCAGGCGTTGGCGCGGCGGGGACGGCATGCGCCAAGGTGCTCATGCGTTACGGCGTGAAAAGCATCACCGGATTCGACCGTAGCGGTGCGCTCAGCCGCGACCGCGACTACGGCGATAACAAGTACAAGCAGTGGTTCGCCGATAACACGAACCCGGAAAACCTGAAGGGCGAGCTGGGCGAGAACCTGACGGGAGCGGACTTCTTTCTCGGGCTGGCCGGTCCGGGGTTGCTCACGAAGGAAGATGTTGCCAGGATGGCTGACGATGCGATCGTCTTTGCGCTCGCCAATCCGGCTCCTGAGATCTATCCAGAAGAGATCACCCCGAATATTCGCGTGATGGCCACCGGGCGGAGCGACTACCCGAACCAGATCAACAACGTGCTTTGCTTCCCGGGCCTCTTCAGGGGCGTGCTGGACGTACGCGCTCGGGAGATCAACGAGGAGATGGTGGTGGCCGCGGCCACGGCAATTGCAGATTCGATTCCTGAGGATCACATTAGCGAAGACTTCATCATCCCGAACGTGTTCGACAAATCGGTTCCCCGCCGAATTGCCCGCAGGGTCGCTGAAGTGGCTCATGAAACGGGAGTGGCCCGCCGGTCACGCCGGCGCGATCAGAAAACGTATTCGCCGTTCAAGGTGCGGTAGCTCGGTGTCGCGCCTGGCATCGATCGCTGCTGCGAGTGACGCCGGTTGTTGTTGAAGGCGTTGCCACAGCCGTTGTTTCAGGCAATGATGACCAGCAGAATATCGGAGATAGATGCTGATGCCTGGTCGTACTGATGCCGGATATCGCTGATGTGGTCGTCGTCGGCGGAGGCGTGGTGGGATGCGCTGCCGCGTACTATCTCGCCGGCGAGGGGCTATCCGTCACTGTAGTAGAGCGCGACTCCATTGCGAGCCACGCGTCCGGGTTCGCGTATGGCGGTCTGACGCCGGTGATGGGAATTTTCATAGATGACCCATTGGTGGCGCTTTCCGCATACGCGGACGATCTGCACGCTGAGTTGGCGGGGTCGCTGCCCGAGCTTACCGGCGTCGATACGGAGTACCGGGCGAAGCCAAGCCTGATGCTGGCCACGAATGCAGATGAAGTTCCGGCTATTCGAGAGCTTTATGATTGGCTTGCCGAACACCACGATGGGAACATCGGTTGGCTGGAGCAGAGCGAATTGCGTGGGATGGAGCCTCGCCTATCGCCGGACATCCAGGCCGGGATGTTTACCGATATCTCGCATGAAGTGGAGCCTTACAAGTTCACGCTTGCCCTTGCCCAGGCCGCGGAGTCACGCGGCGCTGAGATCAGGAACGCCAGGGTGACCGGCCTTAACCTCAATGGCGACGGCGGCGTTGCCTCCGTGGTCATCGGAAACGACGAGATAGCCGTTCACGATGTGGTCATTGCGATGGGGCCGTGGTCGGCCGAGGCGGGTGCCTGGACTGGAATCGATGTGCCAATCGCGCCGCTAAAAGGCCAGATCCTGCGCCTGGCGGCGCCGGGGGATCCTCTGGCGATATCGCTTTCATGGTCCGGCAACTACGCGACGACGAAGCCGGACGGTCTGTTATGGGCTGGCACCACCGAGGAAGAGGTTGGGTTCGATGAGAATCCGTCTGTGGAAGGCCGGGACCAGGTGATGGCCTCTCTGGTGAAGGTTCTGCCATATCTAGCCGACGCCCGCCTCGCCCAGCACACAGCATGTCTCCGGCCGGTCGCGCCGGACGGACTGCCAATCATCGGCCAGGTTCCCAGTGTTCCCGGCGCATGGCTTGCTTCAGGAACCGGCCGTAAGGGTATTCTCCTCGGGCCCGGCTTGGGGCGGGTGGTGGCAGACATGATTATCGGCAAGACCCCGGCGGTGGACGTATCCCGCCTGGGGTTGGAAAGATTTTCGGAGGCGGCTGATTAAACGATTTCGACTGCCCAGACCGTCTCGGCACCAGAATGGGAACGGCGTGGCGAAGCAACTAGCGTTGCCTATTGATGATTCTTCCAACGCGCCGACTCCTCTGGACGCGACCGTACTGGACGCCGAGATCGCGGCGCTTCTCGCGATTCATGAGCCGGGTCTGAAACTCCCGCCGCTCCGGGTATCGAGCCGCATGCGCCGCACGCTCGGCTCGTACAGTCCGCATCGTCGGCGAATCGCACTGGGCGCGCATCTGCTTGCGTTCGGGACGATCGATCAGCAACGGTCGATTCTGCTGCACGAGCTGGCGCACGCGATGGTGCACCACAGGCATCCGAAGGCAAGTGCTCACGGGCGCGAGTTCAGCGAAGCTTGTCGGCAGCTTGGCATCGAGCCGTTTCGGACGGTCGACCTGCCGGTACGCGAGTGGCTAACGAACGAACGTTACGGCTATCGCTGCGGGCGATGCGGGGCGCTTTCGCTCCGGAAACGCCGGGTCCGCGCGGTACGGTGCGAGTGCGGGGAGAAGGTCTCGCCTGAGCGTGCGGGCCTGATCGCGCTGCCACCGGGAAGCGAGCCGCGGCTGCTGGGGACTGTTGCGCTGCGCCGCTAATCGTTTGCCGGCAGGAAGGCGACGGCGGGGTGGGAGAGGATGGGCGTCACGCTGCTGGCCTGGTTGATCGGTTCGCGGCCGTCCCACCACTTGAGCTCGGCGATCTCGTTGCCGGGGGAGGGCTCGCCATCGTTGACAGTGATCCTGAAGACCCGGTGGTGGCGCACGTCTGATTCGTGCTCCAGAAGGAATTCAAGACTCAAGATTTGGAGGCCGGTCTCTTCGTCGAGTTCCCTGGTCGCCGCGGCCTCGTCTGACTCTCCGGGCTCGATTCTGCCACCCGGAAGGCTCCAGAAGTTTAGGGTGTCGTCGCGAGCCAGCAAAACACGATTGTTGCGGATGATTACCAGGGTTGCGCGCCGCGGTCTTTCTGCCACTCGGTATCTCCT
>JADFPB010000032.1 GCA_022562515.1 Chloroflexota bacterium
GATACTTCGAATGACCGGATGCAGGAGCTTGCGGCCGCGGTAAGCGCCGTTCGAGGCGCAGGCTTGCCCTGCGTTGTGCTGCTACCAATGCCCGGCCTGTTTGATCTCGATCTCGCGGCAGGGGTTGTGGAACTCTGCTTCACCCCATTTACCGCTCAGGAGGTTGAGGTCCGCATTGTTGCCGCCATGCAACGCGCAGGCGGGCCGAAGAGCGCGAACCGGGTGGACGCAGGAGAGCTCTCCATAGATCTGGAGCGCTACGAGGTGAGGGTGAGTGGCAGGCGCATAGACCTTACCTATAAGGAATACGAGTTACTCAAAGTGCTTGCCTCCAACCCGGGCCGCGTGTTCTCAAGAGAAGCTCTATTAAAAGAGGTGTGGGACTATGACTACTTCGGAGGAACCCGGACCGTAGACGTGCATGTGAGGCGGGTCCGCGCAAAGACCAACGATGCCCGCCATCGGTTCATCGAGACCGTCCGCAACGTTGGCTACCGTTTCCGTACCGGCAACTGAGTTCCCTATCGATGCGGCTGGATCAGCCGGTATGGCAACCCCGCATCGCAACAAACATGTAACATCCAGCGCCGCGCGCGGCCGCCCGCGAGTATTTAATGAACGCGCAGGCATTCTGGAGAGGATGTCTGGATCATGAGTCACAGATCGATTTCTCTGGCTGGCGATAGACACCGGTCAGACAGGTACGTAATGAACAGCCGAGCCCCCGAGGCCCGGGAGCGGGAGGCGAAATGAGCGCCAAGTATCAGGCCGAATACATCTGGATTGACGGCACGCAACCGACCGCCAAATTGAGGTCGAAGACCAGGGTGCTGGATGTGGGCGACGAGCTGCCGATCTGGGGATTCGACGGGTCGAGCACAAATCAGGCCCCCGGAGACGATTCGGACTGCGTGCTCAATCCCGTGCTCACGGTGCCGGATCCGATTCGCAAAGGAAACAACAAGCTGGTGATGTGCGAGGTATTGCTGACGGACTTGACCTCGCATCCCTCGAACACGAGGGCTGCCTGCGCGGCGATGGCCGAGAAGCATGCCGCCTCTGACACGTGGTTCGGTATCGAGCAGGAGTACACGCTCTTCAAGGGCTCAAGGCCGCTCGGATTCCCGGACAACGGCTTTCCCGCTCCACAGGGCGGCTACTACTGCGGCGTCGGCGCCGATGAAGTGTTCGGCCGTCCCCTTGTTGAGGAGCACATGACGGCTTGCATTGAGGCAGAACTCGCGATCTCAGGAATCAACGCTGAAGTGATGCCCGGTCAGTGGGAGTTCCAGATCGGTCCTGTTGTGGCCCCCACCGCTGGTGACCACCTCTGGCTGGCACGCTGGCTGCTCTACCGTCTCGGCGAGAAATTCGGCATCAGCGCCACGCTTGACCCGAAGCCGGTGCCCGGAGACTGGAACGGCGCCGGGGCGCACACGAACTTTTCCACGAAGGCGATGCGCGAAAGCTACGAGCCATGCGTCGAGGCCGCCGAGGCGCTGGGACGCCGCGCCGAGCTTCACATCGCCAACTATGGTCACCGGATTGAGGAGCGCCTGACCGGGCTCCACGAGACGGCCCGCTACGACGAGTACTTCTACGGCGTGTCCGATCGCGGTGCATCCGTCAGGATTCCGTGGCAGGTGGAGAAGGACGGCAAAGGGTATATCGAGGACCGCCGCCCGAACGCCAACTGCGACCCGTACGTTGTGACAAAGCTCATCATCGAGACGATTCACGAGGCGTAGACCAGGACGGGTTGAACTCGGGACGAATAAGACACGGCGGCCACCCGGCATCGGGCGGCCGCCGTGTCGCGCCTGACGGGGTTTCAGAGTCCGTACAATCGGGTCACCGAAAATCGACTGAAGGTGCTATTTCGCCCTTCATTATCCAGTCCACACAAGGCAGGGTCCTTTGCTTCACGACGAGTTTGAATGTGACTTTTACTTCATCCGGCACGGCGAGTCGGAGTCAAATATGGTGTCTGGCCTTGCCGCCGGAAAGAACTGGGACGCCCCGATGACGGAGCGGGGCCACCGGCAGGCGCTTGCCCTTGGCGAGCGGCTCAGGCGGGACGGCGTCGTGTTCGACGCGATCTACTCCTCTTCGCAGATACGCACGGTCCAGACGACCGAGCGGATGCTGGAGGGGATGGGCATTCCCGACATGCCGTTCGAGAAGGTCGACGAGATCATCGAGCTTCAGGTCCCGAAATGGCGCGGCATGCCTCGGGACCAGGCCTACACGCCGGAAGTCGCGATGCTCCGGGAGCAGAAGGGCAAGTGGTTCGTGCCGGATGGCGGGGAGTCGGAACGGGTGGTCGAGCGCCGCGTGTCCAGCTGGCTTGAGGATCGGATATTGCAAAATCCGGAGCACATTGAGAAGGGTAGGCAGACCATCGCCGTTCTTTCGCACGGGATTGCTCTGCGCTGCCTGTTCCATTCGATACTTGGCTTTGAGGATCGCTACATCCGCCGCATGGCCCTGTTCAACACGTCGATCTCGCGTTTTACCTTCGCATCGACTGGCTGGTTCCCGCGCTGCATCAACGACGCGGCGCACACGTTCGATATCGGCGATGTCGCGTGGGAAGGGCCGCTCGACATAACGCCATAACGCCATACTGACGTAGCGATATGATTCGCCCGGATTCCGTGGGACGTTGCAGGAGGAACGTATGGTCACACGCGCGACAATCGGTGAGTTCGAGGTAGTAACGATTCACGACCACATGAGCGCGTGGCGCAACCCGGCGGTGGTATTCCCGGATGTGCCACCGTCCGCGTGGGATCCGTATCGCAGCATCGCGCTGAATGAGAACGGTGAATGGCGTTCGGTCTGGCGCGGGCACCTGATCCGGCCTGTCTCGGGTAGCGGTCCGCAGATCCTGGTGGACGCGGGGATGGGTCCGGGTCCGCATGAGCACACTGGCAAGGCCGGTGAGTTGCTGGATAGTCTGGCGGCTGAGGGCGTTGCGCCAGAACAGATTGACGTCGTGGTTACGACGCACTGTCACGGGGACCACATCGGCTGGAACGTGACGTGGGATGGCGATACGCCGCGTGCGACGTTCCCAAACGCGACCTATCACATCGCCCGGAACGACTGGGAGCACTATACGAAGCCGGAGAACGCGAATGAGGCGTTCGACAGGTCGGTTCGGCCGCTCGAGTCGGTCGCAAAGTTAGAGCTGGTGTCCGGCGAGTACGAGATCGCGCCCGGCATTCGGACCCTTCCCACCAACGGCCACACGCCGGGCCATCAGTGTGTTCTGGTTGAGTCTGACGGCGAGACCGGGGTGATTACCGGAGATCTATTCCACAGCGTGGCTCAGGTCACGGAGCAGACCTGGTGCCCGACTTTCGACTGGGACACGGAGATGTCCACAGCGTCACGGAAATCGTTGCTGGGCCGGGCGCATCGCGAAGGCTGGGTTGTTTTCTCCGGCCACCTGTTCGTAGACAAGAGCATCGGCAAGATCGTCGAGCGTGACGAGCAGTACGCCTGGTCGCCGATCTAGCCTGAGTGCCGATCTACAGGGTGCGCCTCAGTACCAGTTCTCTTTGTCGACAACGTTCATGAGCGGCTCACCGGCCAGGAACCGCCGGGCATTTTCGAGGATCACCTGGTAGCGCCGCTCGGGCAGGTTCTCCGCGTCCCGGACTGCAATGTGCGGGGTGAGGATCACGTTCTCCAGCCCCCAGAGCCTGTGATCTGAGGGGAGCGGCTCGACTTCGAATACGTCCAGGCCGCAGCCGGCTATTTCGCCGTCCTCGATGGCGTCTGCCAGTTCATCGATTTTCATGGTCCTGCCGCGGCCGATGTTGATGAGATAGGCGGTCGACTTCATGAGCCTGAACCTACCGGCGTTCCACACTCCCTCCGTTTCCGGAGTGACGGGCGTCGTTGCGACCACGAAATCGGCACTCGGCAGCAGGCTGTCCAGATCTTCGGGCGGGTGCATCTCCACGAACGGCAGGTCGTGTTCCGGCCGTGGTTCGACACCGATTACGCGCATGCCAAATGCGTGGCACATTCGGGCCACCTCGGCGCCTATGCCGCCGACGCCATAGATCAGCACCGTTGATTCAGGAAGATTAACCAGCGGGCTCTTGCGGGCTTCCCTGTCCCATCGGCGTTCCCGTTGCGCGGCCATGTAGTAGGGAAGGCCGCGCGAGAGGGCAAGCATGAGCATCATCACGTGGTGGCCTATGTAGTCGAAATAGATTCCGCGTGGATTGCTGATGGTGACGGGGTGTTCGATAAGCTCTTTGTAGTAGTAGCCTTCGAACGGCCCGGCATCCGGGTTTTGCAGCCAGGCCAGGCGCTCCGCGACGGCGAGGGCGCCGGGCGGGACCCAGCCAAACGCGGCGTCGGCGTCGACGATTTCCCGGCTGGCCTCTTCGTCGGATTCCGGAGTAACGACGGTGAAATCAGGCAGCGAATCGGCAAGCCGGGCGGCCCACTCCCGTCTCAGGTCGTCAAGCGGCGGCATCATCACGAATTTGGGCATTACGACTCCTCTCGAGCGCCACAAGCATAGCGGGGCCGATATGGCTGATCACGGGAGTCCGGCTTACGCGCAGGGTTTCATATCGACGCGGTGCGGGCGCTGGCCGTTGGCGCCTGAGGCGCACGGGCCGGGCGGCGATGCTGGCCGCTAATCTTCAGATTCCGGTTGAGGGAAGTCTCCGCGGATGGCGTCGGCGGCAATCTGCCTGACGTCGTCAGGGAAGTCCGGCCGGTCGGCCATCCAGACCAGGTAGTCGGGCGCCTCTTCAGCGACCTTCAGTAGTCCCTCGCCTTTGTAGCGGCCGAAATTGAATACCGCATCGCCTTCGGCGGACCAGACGAACATCCCGTCCTGGTCGAGAGCGTTCTCGGGAAGCGGCTTCAAGAAGCGTTGGATTCCCGGCACATCCCGCGGGATGTCCTCGTACGCCTCCAGTTCCCCTTCCAGTATCTCCAGTGCGGCGATGGCGATTTCGTCTCCGTTCTCTCGGTCGGGAGCGGGACCGCCAACGAAGACCTCGTGTGCGGCAGCAAGATCGCGCGGCTCTTTCTTGTGGAAGATCGCCATCGCGTCAATGACGGTGCGATCACGCAGAGAAAATTCCATCCCGGCGCGTTGCAGTTCCGCTTCCAGCAGAGGCGCGCCGAATCGCTCGACGCCAAAGCCCGCGATGTCGCAGTCGGCGAGGTGATCGGCAAGGGCGGAGGCGTATGCCTTGAATGCCGGGAGGCCGGCCACGTCTTCGTCGGTTATGCCGTGAACGGCGGTTGCGCCGGCGGGAATGGGGACTCCCGGGTCCACCGTGACGGAGCGCGAGTGCCGCTCGCCCTCCGGCATTACCTTGACTATCGCCAGGGCGACGATGCGTGCAGTGGCCGGGTCGAGCCCGGTCGACTGGACGTCAATGAATGCGATGGGGCGGGATAGTTCCAGGTTCATCGGGACTCCGCGACTTTGATTCGCACCGCGAGCATCGCGCGGCGCGGCGCAAGGCTAGCATGGAGCCGTCGGGGCCGCCTACGCAAGGTCGTCTGTGCGGGGATCGCCTACGGGGTAAGGTCGGCCTGTGAAACCCCGTTCTGCGCCAGCAGCTCCTCAAGGCCGCTGGAGACCTGCCGCCGGAGCTTGTTCGCGGCGTTGCGGCTGAGATCGAACTGCTCGTAGACAGTAGCCTCAAACGGTTGCCATGCGGCCCGGAGGCCGGCGATGGCCTGAGCCTCTCGCTCAGCGGCTTCGATCAGGAGCTCGCCGAGGGTCCGGAAAGCGGTGGCCCTGGGCACGGATCGGGCGTCCGTGGCGATGCCTCCAAAGTTCACGACGAACTCGCCGAGGCGGTCCACCGCGCCGGATACGTCGCATCCTCCATTGCTGGCGCGCCAGGCATCGTAATCCTGGTGGAACCTGTCCCATGATGTTGCGACTGCCTGGTACGCGTTGTTAAACGCGGCCGCGATGAGCCCCGTGTCGGCGGAGGCGCCGGTGACGATGGGTGAGAGCAGGGCTGCTGCCGCGCTGCGGTCGCCGTTGCCTGTAACGAGCTGGGTTTCGAACGCGACGAAGTCGGGTGTTCCTGATTCATCTACCGCGGCATCCCGAAGAGTCCTGAGCGCCAGCTCGGTGTCCCTGGCCGCCGAGGCCAATTGTGCGGCGACCTCGTCAGTTGGCGCGGCTGAGGAGAGCGCCTGAGTGCTGGCAGAGACGTCCAGGAACTGGCTCACCAGCGCGTTCAGAGCATCTGCGACACCGTTCGCGTCCAGTCCGGACTGGGATGTGCGAAACGCCTCGTAATCGGTGATGAACTGATCCCACCCGGCGTCTATGTCGGAGACATCGGATGCGAACGCGCTCACTGCCGCGCGGCTGTCATCGGATGCGCCGCTCAGGAGATCCGCGAGCGTGGCTTCGCCGGCGAGCCGGATGCCGGCGGCCGCGGCGCGTTCGATTTCCACGAATTCTTTCGCGCTGACGGAAGAGCCGTCGCCCAGAGTGACGGTTGCGTTAGTGCCAGCGGCTTCGGCGAGTCCGCGCAGTGCGGCGGCTTCGCGTTCTGCGGCCTCGATAATCTGATCCGCGACGCTTCTGACGAGTTCTTCCCGTGGAAGGCCCCGGGTGCGTTCCGTCACGGCGGCGAATCGTGAAGAAAAGACCGACACGGCCTGGTTTCGAATCGTCAAGTCGCATGCCACGAGTCCCTGGCGCCAGGCGTCAACGTCTCCGTGGAACGCTTCCCACCTCGTCTCGATGCCGGCGTGGAGATTGGCGAACGCGATCAACTCTGCGCGGTCGAGGGTAGGCTCTGCGGTGGCTTCGGGCTCTGCGACCTCAAGTGCCGTAATCGTGCCCTGGACCTGGGCGCGGACGGTTGCCGGAATATTGGGAGTCGGCTCGGGCGCAGCCTGGGTCGGCGCGACGTCGTCATCAGATGAGCATGCCACCACTACCAGCAATGCGATTGCCAGGGCGAGGATGGTGGCTTTTCTCATGAGGGATGTCCTTTCAATTCTGGTCGGTACTGATAGGCATTGGCTTACGTGGGTGGTTTGGATCAGCGCAGCTGGAAGACTCCAACCCTGTCGCTGACGAGGCCTGAGTCCAACTCGCCGGTCTGGAATAGGAACAGCAGTTGGGAGAGGGAAGATTCACTATCGGCGAGCACCACGAGGACCTGCCGCCCATCCGAGCCGGTGTGGAGCAGCATCAGCCCGGTTCCCGGAATTGGGAGCGGAGTGGTGAAGGGCGTTTCGATGGTTGCGCCCACGCTGACGCCGGCAGGCAGGAGGAACTGGGCCACGTCGGGGAAGTCTTCGTAGAGGCCGATGAAGACAGTGTCACTGAGAAGGTCTTCTACCTGTTTTACGTCGGCGGGGATGTCCTGCGCGTCCAGCAGGGCTTTCATTTGCGATGCCGCGGTTGGCGGCGCGAAGTCTCCGGTGATGACGTCTACCCGACCGCGGAAGAAGTGCGGGGCATCGCCCAGCGAGAAGCTGCGGTCTACGTCTGTCAGGAAGTCGGCGATGTTGGCTATGAAGCGGGAGTTGTCCGTGATGGTGTTACGCGGCGGAATGAAGAAACTGGAGTCGGATATCGCCAGCACCTGGCCGTCCTCGCTTTTCACCACGGGCGCGAAGGGCGCGGTCCGATCGATGATAGAGGAGTATGTGTTGGCATCGCCGGTGACTATCGGGATGCCCGACTTGCCAGGCTTGATAGAGCCGGCGGTGTAGAAGGTGATCTGCTCGAGTCCCTCGGTCAGCGGATCGGCGCGGAAATCCCTCAAGAAGATGTTGCGGTAGTTCAACTCGTGTTCGATCAGGTTGTACAGGAACCCTTCCTGGAAGATGAAGCCGAGGGGTTCTGCGATGGAGTTCATGACGCTCGAGCGGGCGGGATCACCGATGAGGATGACTTTTCCATCTTTTTCTATGAAGTCCTGGATGAGGCCAATTTCGCGATCATTAAATGGCACGGTGGGAAGGATGATGGCGAGCGTGTCGGCGCGCTTCAACTCGGCTTCCAGAATCGCCAGCCGGTCCAGCGCCGAGACCCCATTGACGCCGATCGACCGGGTTTCGAAGCCGTGCGACGCGACCCGCGAGAGGAAGGGCACCATCTCATCATCAGAGAAGTTGTTGCCGTGCATGCGGTCAACGACCAGCAGGCCGCTCCGTTGCTCCGGCGTACCGGTGAAGCTCTTTACGGTCAGCGTCGGCAGGATCAGGTCATCGAGAGAAACGTCGACTGCGGCCGGAGGGTCGTAGCTGCCCGTGAAGTTGAGTCCATCGTAGTAAAAGAGATACGAGACGAGCAGCACCACCCCTGCGGACAGGGGCAGCAGCAGGAAGAGGTACCCGTTATTCCACCGGAGCGGCATCTGTGGGTACTCCATAGAGGTAGAAATAGCGCGGGGTTGAGACGGAGATCGGGATATCGTCCGGCACGCCGCCTGCGATTAGCGCATCCCCCGTCGGTGGGAAGAGGCGGCCAATCCTGCCAAGCACCTCGGCGGCGCTTACCGGCGGCTCGGCGTTATCGCCAACCGAGATGACCGGGTCCGTGCCGAATATGCGCCGGAACTCCTCGACCTGGTGTTTGATCACCTCGGCGTTCACGTCGACGAGTTCGTAGTTGTCGATGCCGGCGAGCCTGGCGGCGGCCTGTATGGCGTCGAAGTCACTGCCAATTTCGTCGACGAGGCCAAGTTGCTTGGCCTGGAATCCGGGGTATGTGAGAGCCTGGAGGATCTCTTCCGGCGAAATCTTCAACCGGTCTCCGCGCTGAGAAATGACGGTGCGCAGGAAGGCCTCTTTGAGGAGCTCGATCTCGCCGAGGAAAGTCCGCTCCGTGCCGCCGGTCAGCTTTGCCGGGCCGGTGCCGATGTCCCTCTCGTTCGGCGCCGGCGAAGGGAAGAGGCTGGTCCTGACGCCGATGCTGCCGACGATGGAGGAGGGCTTGGCGTAGATGAGATTGGCGCCCATGGACATCATGTAGCCGCCGCTGGCGATGAGCTGGCCTGCGGAGACGACTACCGGCTTCTCTTCACGCAGGTTGGCGGTTCTCAGAAATAGCTGCTCGCTCGGCGTGACTCCGCCGCCGGGGCTGTTCAGCAGGATGACGACCGCCTCGATGTCGTCGCGCTCGCGGGCGTAGTCGAGCATCTCGTTTATGAAGAAGGCCGAATTTTCCGTGATGACGGTGAACGGTATGTCAATGATGCCGATCTTGGGATCGGCTTCCAGAACGGTGAAGAAGAGAGACAGGCCAAGGGCGATGCCCAGCCCGATGGATATCGGGCCGAGTATGAACCAGCGATATGTTAGCCGTGCGGCCTTTGCCAACGTCTCCAAGTAAACGTTCCCCGGGACTCCCTCTGGCCAACCTGGCCATGCGCGAAAGCGGCGCCTTCTATTGCGGGGCATTCTAACCCCGGAAGACATCCGGCTCTATGCCTCTTTCCGCCATCTGTTCTTGACGGCGACATTGGCCGCCATCCGCGTCTCTACTACGAATATCCCGTTGAAATGGGTCTTGGGCTGCCAGGGAGTGCCTGTTACCGCGCCGCTGTCTGTCACTAAGATGGTCGGATGGGACGAGCGTTTTTACTGGCGGTGGCAGTGGCAGGGCTTGCGGCGATTGCCGCCTGTTCCAGCGGCGTGCGGCCGGAAGATCAGCTCGTTGTTGACGCGATCGCGACCCAGCGGGCCGGGACAGTTCCGGATCCCCCGCAGACCGTGATCCACTGTGGTGACTGCGAACGAGTGGACGTGGTGCGGGTGATAGATGGCGATACGATCGATACCGGCATCGGCCGGATCCGCTTCTACGGAGTCGACTCACCGGAGCGTGACGAGCGTTGTTTCGACGAGGCGACGGAGTTCACGCGCCGTCTCGCGGGGGTGGCGGTTCGCGTTGAGGAGGGACCGCGGGCGGAAGATCAGTTCGGTCGTCTGCTCAGGTACGTCTACGACCTGAGCGGCAACAGCATCGAGGTGCAGCTTGTCGCCGGGGGATTCGCCCGAGCGCCGGCAAACGACGGACAGCACGCGGCGCGGCTGGCTCAACTTGAGCAGAGCGCTCGAGCTAACCACGCAGGGTGCCTGTGGCCGGTTGCCAGATAGAGGAGAATCAGCAATTAGGTCAAAGCGGCCAGGGTTCGCAGCGTAGAATCAGGTGATAGTCCCGGAGCTATTGCATGCGCCGGAAGTCCCAGAGAATCCAGAGATCTCCGTGGAGCAAGAACAGGGCCGAAGTGGCGGAACGGTAGACGCGCCGGTCTCAAACACCGGTGAGCATAACGCTCGTGTGAGTTCGATTCTCACCTTCGGCACCACTCTTCTTTGGTGGCGCCAACCTCTGGTCCCAGACCGGTCCCTGGGGCGCTCCGGCCTGGGCTCCCTGTTGGCGTCACCATCCGCAGCTTGACGCCTGATCACTCTTCCCGCTGATCTGGAAGCGCCGAATATGAAGTCGGATTCGGCCTGAGCCTGTATCTGCGCCACTCGTGAAAATCCTGAGTCGAGTGGGTGTCAACACCACACCGGATAGGTCCTATCCACCTGCAGCGCGCGACGGATATACGCCAATACTGGACCATCTGCGCCTTAGGAGTCTCGTTGGCGGTCAAGCGCGACGACGGGTTTTTGCATGAGCCTAATCCTCATAGTCGACGATCAAGAGTCAGACAGGTCTCAACTTGCCGCGATTGCCGAGGCAGGCGGTTATGACGTCGCCGAGGCCGCCAGTGGTGAGCAGGCTCTAGAGGCCCTGCAACAGCGGTCGCCCGACGCCCTCATCCTTGACGTCGAGATGCCGGGACTTGACGGCTTTGACGTCCTTGAGCAAGTGCGCCAGTCGATCGACACGGCGTCCCTCCCGGTGATCATGATCGGAGACACGGTCTCACCGAAAAACAAGGCGCGAGCTGAGCAACTGGATGTATTCGATTACCTGTCCAAGCCGATCGACGCCGCAGCGGTTGCGCTTCGGCTGAAGTGGGCTTTGAAATCCGGCTCAGTCATACCGGCCCTTGGATGGGACCTCGCCGATTCAGAAGCGGCGAAAACCCGGGGCATTGAAGACCTCTCGCTGAGGAAGATCATGACTGCTTCCAGCGCCACGGCAGCCGCCGACTACCACGGGCGCGAAGGGGAGTCTGTCACCGAGGTTACTCCCGAACTGGGGGGCCAACTGGAAACGCCCGGCGGCGATCATTCCGTGTCAATTCCCGGAGGCGCGGTGCCGGATGCTGTCGGCCTCCATCTCAAACCCTCTGACGAGTCGATTCCTCCTGAGGCGGGCACGCTGAGGGTGCGGCTTGGCGATAAATCCCTGGATGTGCGCATCTCCGACCGGACCGGCGCCGCGATCACCGGCATGGAACTTGGCAAGCCTGCTCGAATCGCAATAAAGCTGGACGATGGGGTGAGGTCCGCCCTGTCGGGCAGCTCCACGTTGCAGGAGTACGAGCCGACCTCCGGAAACTGGGTCGATCTGCCGACGGTAATAGACCCCGAGACGGGTGAAGCGTTCACGGAAAAAAGCCGGTTGGGCGCGGTTGGCCGCCGCCGCGCTCACGTGCTCATAGTGGAGCCCCAGACCAAAGAGGCCAGTAAGATGCGGGTCTCTCTGGAGGGCATTGGCTGTCGTCTCACATTCGAAGAGGTCGAAGGCCAGGTGCCCGTCCGCATCGCGAGGGAACGCCCATCAATCGTCATTCTTGGTATTGGCGTTGCCGGCCCGCTGGGAGCCAGGCTGATGCGCAGGATCAAGTCCGACCCGGCGATCGCTTATGTGACGTTGATTGCAATCAGCCATCCGAAGGAGAAGAACGCATACGCCGACGCGTTGACACTTGGCGTACGCGACATCCTCAAGGGCCCGGTCCAGATGGGAGAACTCCAGTTCCGGGTGAGTCGCGCATACCGGTCGATTTTGGAAATGCGCAAGCTGGCGGCCCGTCGAGCAGAGGCTCTGGAGCGGAAGAGCGCCCCGCGGCAGCGCGTTGCGCCACCGACAAACGGCAGACGCGCCGTGCTTCAACGCGCTGCTCAGAAAGCGCTCCAGCGCCGGGCTGATAGCGCCGGAGCCACCGGGGATCCCGCGGCTGCTCGACAGCGATCAACCCTGCCTGGGGCTGCGCGTACAAAGCCTGTTCGTCACTCACCGCCCCGAGTAAATCCCGCGAACCCGGCGCAAAGGCGGCGCTCGGCCTGATAGTTAGCCGGTTATCGGCTAATTAATTGCGCGACTGGCGCGAATCTCGTTCCCCCCGCAGTATCGGCGTGCATGTGATGCCGCTCGGCAGGCTCTCCACTGAAAGCAGGCGGGTGATGGCTGGCCCCACGGTTCTATATTCGCCGCCTGAATGATCTGGAGGCCGCGGTATTTGAGTTCACAGACTGCGGCAAGATACGTCCTCTACATCCGGCTCCAGGGTGGCCAGGGGGCGCGGGATATCGGCTGGCCAGCCATCGACACAGAACATACTCCTGGCGGTGCAGGCGAAAGTTCGCAGACCCAAATGATTGGACGCCGCGCAACTCGACGACACCGTCGTCGCCCTCGCTCCGCACCAGCAGCCCGAGGCGGCTCTCGCAGATATCCCTCCCGGAATCAAGGCTATGCAGGATAAGTGGCAAACCGGCCACAAACTTGACGTTCATATGGGTTTCTCGAGTTGGCGAACGGCGATTTGATTAACGGGGATTCGGTCATCGGTCTGCCGTCAGGTTGCCCGCCAGAGCGCTCTCAACAGACCGCGGCATGGCAATGCCAGGCAGGTCGATCAGGCGCGAAGTTGCTCGATTCGCTATCGTGCGTTGTACGGCGTGTGTTCCGCACGCCTCAAGCCGATAGCCGTTAATTCAAGGGAGTGCGTGCAGTGGCTGATGAGACCACAGGCGGCCGGCCGTCTCGATTGGACGATGTCCAGGAGTCGATCGAAGGGCAACTGAGCGCCGGCGCTTCTGCCGCCGCCGCGACGGAGTTATCTGCTTTACGTCCACCCGATCGGGCGGACGTGCTGGAAGAATTGGACGCTCCCGGCAGGGAAGCCCTTCTGGGCGAGCTTTCCGCTGAGTCGATCGCCGAGATCGTTGAGCACCTTGACGCCGAGACGGCGGCGGAGCTGCCCGGCCTCATCGACGTGGCGTCGATGGCGCAGGTCCTGGACGAAGCGCCGCCGGAGGTGGCGGCAGATATTCTTCGCGCTGTGGAGTGGGAGATCGCGCGCGACATTCTGGCGCTGATGGCGGAACACAGGTCCGTGGCTCGTGTGCTCCTGTACGCGGACGATGATGCCGGCGGCCTCATGACCCCTGACGTGGTAGGCCTGAATGAGAACATCTCGGTTTCCAGGGCGTTGCAAATCCTTCGGGATTCACCCTTGCCACATCAGAAGAAACGCCAGTTATTTGTCGTGGACTCGCCGGGGAGGCTCGTGGGCAGAATCGGCCTGTCCGGATTAGTTTTCGCGCCGCCCGGCGCGCGAATATCCGACGTTATGGACCAGGATGTGATACATGTCGAGACTGGCACCGACCAGGAAGAGTGCGCGCGGATCATGAGCCGTTACGGGCTTCGGAGCCTTCCCGTGGTTGATCGCTACGGCGTTCTGGAGGGAGCGGTCGCCATTGAAGAGATGGTGAGAGTGGCGGAGGACGAGGCCACAGAGGACATGCTGAAGATGGTGGGTACAGCCGGTGACGAGAGGCTGACGGGCCCTCTTCGGAACTCGATCCGCAATCGGTTCCCATGGTTGCTGGTGAACCTGGGCACGGTGCTATTCGCCGGTGTGCTGGTATCGCTGTTTGACGGGACCATCGAGCGCCTCGCGATCATTGCGGCGTTCATCCCCGTGGTCTCCGGCCAGGCCGGCATTGCCGGCACGCAAACCGTGACTCTGATGGTCCGCGCGCTGGCCCTTGGCGACGTTTCAGAGCGCGACAGCCGGAAGGTGCTGGTCAGAGAAGGCGTGCTGGCGCTGGTTCAGGGCGTAGTGATCGCGTCACTGCTGGGGCTGGTGGTGTGGGTCTGGCAGGCGGACTTCACCTTTGGCCTGATCGTGTTCGCTGCGTTGCTTGCCAACCTTGTCCTGGCGGCGATAGCGGGTGTGCTGGTCCCGCTCGGCATGAGGGCCTTGCATGCCGATCCGGCGACATCTTCGGCGGTACTCGTTACGACGGTGACAGATTCGGCCGGCATTCTGATCTACCTGAGCCTTGCGGCGATATTTCTCTCTAGCATGAATGCCGCCTGATGGAAATGCCGGGCGAGGACAGATTCAGGCAACCGCCGTGGGGCTTCTTGCTTCGCGTTCTAGTTCTAGCCGGCAAATAGCTTTACGGGGTGCGACAGCCCGTTTGCGCTGGAGCCGTCCGGCTCCAGCCGGCCGGTTTCAGATAGAAAGTAGAGAGCCGCCTGCACTCGCGGGTCACGCCCTGAGCGCCGTCTTGCGCCGAGCTTGGAGAAGATATTCGCCACATAGTTTTCCACGGTGCGCCCTCGGAGGTTGAGCTTTTCGGCAATTTTCGAGTTGGAATCTGCGTTGGCGATGCAGGCGAGCACCTGGCGTTCTTTGGCTGTAAGTCCCGGCATGGAACCCTGCTGCGACGCACCTGACTCGGTCAGGAAGCGCCGAAAAATATCGTCGTCCAGCAGAGTTGAGCCATCTGCCACGGCTCTTATGGTTCGCACGAGTTTGTCCACGCTTCCAATATCAGATTTCCTGATGAATGCCCTGCCGGCAGGATCAGCGAATATGAACTCGGCGAGTGCGGTTGGGTCCATGCGGCTGCCGATGAAAACGATGCCGGTGGACAGGCTCATTTTACGTAGCCGCGATACTAGATTTTCACCGTTTTCGAACGCGAGATCCCCGTCCAGGATCGCGACCGCCGGCCTGTGATCCACTATTGCCTCCACCGCCCCTTTTGCGTCGTGAGCCGTGCCCAGGATTTCCAAATCCGGTTGGCCGTCTAGTACCGAAGCGAGTGCCTCGACCATGAACCGGTCGCGGTCCGCTATTACCAGTGTTACCCCGTTGCCCACGCGGTCTCCCCCTCAATATTCCCCTTGAGGGCGAGCACGATTGCCCCATCGTGTCTCTGGCATGTCTGGCATGTCTGGCGTCCCTCTGAAATGACGATAGAGGGATTTAGTCCCCCGGTCACCGCGAGTCTCCCGTATCGCGGCAGGGGATTTTGCCTGGGGCGCATAGGTAATCCTCGTACCGGCAGTGGGTAATGCGCGCCACCGAGCCAGCGCCACGGACTCCTCCTGCAACGATGGTTTGCGCTTGCGGTCTGCACGGCGCGGGCAGCAGCGCCGGTCCCACGCTCAGCGGGGACGCGGCCGCCTGGCGCCGCTTGAGTCTGGCATAGCGCTATCGCCGGCGGAGAGCGTGGCCTGCCTGGCGAACCAGAGAGCTGCGTGGACCCGCGGATTCATGTCTGGTTCCCGGGTGTTCTCAAGGCGGTTGTAAATCTCTTGCAGATGGTAGTCAACAGTCCGTGTACTGATGCCAAGGTTGAGGCCGACTCCTTCGTTGCTGTATCCCTGGGCCAGGTACGAAAGCACCTCAATCTGCTGGCCAGTCATCTGGCTGAGGCCGGCCGAAGCGTCCCGTCTGGCCACTTCGACAATCGTCGGATCGAAAACAGACATCCCTTCTGCCGCGCTTCGTATCGTTCGCTCCAGGGCCGATATACCGAGCAGTGTTTTTTTGGACAGGTACGACCAGCGCGCCCCGCCATCCAAGATCACGGACGCCGCGTCCAGGGTCTGAGGGACTGATGTAAGAACGATAATGGCGAGTTGGCTGTTGTCTTCCTGGGCCTTGAGACCGATCTGAATCCCGTTGGGCCCATCGCCAAGGTGGAGATCCATCAGAACGACGTCTGGCCTGCGGATTTTCATGGCGGCCAGAGCGGAGTCGCCATCGCCGGCGGTGCCGACCAGCTCGAAATCCTCAATCGACGCGAGCAGATTGGCGAGGAGCTCTCTCAAGAGCGCCTCGTCTTCTACCACGAAAATCTTGATCGGCGTACCGGGCGTCATCGGTTGCTCTCAGTTTGTGCTGCGCTTGAAGCCCCGTGCATCCCAATCAAGCCAAGATTAGATGCAAGAGCCGTCAATCCAGGTTTTTTTGGGCATCACCAAACCGTTACGAAACGGGGTTTCCGGGACGAAAATCCCGCGAGTTCCGGTCCCAGGCGTACTCATTCCGGTCTGGCAATCAGATAGCCGGCACGCGGTCGGGTGACTATCACTTCGGGGGCTGCAGGGTTTCTTTCGACCTTCTTTCGCAGACGGCTAATGTTTACCCGGAGGAGATGGTGATCGAACTGGGCCGTCGCTCCCCAGATCTCTTCCGCAAGTTCTCTGTTAGCCAGAACGCGGCCTCTATTTCTGACCAACGCTTCAAGGATCCGGAACTCGGTCGGGGTGAGTGCGATAGCGCTGCCGCCTCGTGTGACCGACCTTTGATCGAAATCAATCGTGAGCCCGCCTATGCGGACCAGGTTTTGAGGCGGCGGACCTGCCAGCCGCGCACGTCTCAGGACTGCGCCGATGTGGGCGGCCAACAGGCGAGCTCCGAACGGTTTGATTATGTAGTCGTCTGCGCCGGCAGCGAAAGCCTCGATTGCATCGTCCTCTGAACCGAGCGGGCTCAGGAGAATCAGGGGCGCCGACGACTGTTTCCTGATCACACGGCAGGCATCAGGACCGCTGCTTGCGGGCGTATCGATGTCAAGGAGAATGAGATCCGGCGCGAGGCGTCGAGCCGCGGTCGCCGCATTCTCGATGCCGGCTACAGTTTCGATTTGATACGCGGGCTGTTCAACCAGGCTGCCGGTAAATTGCAGCAAATCGGGATCGTCTGCCACGATCAGTATCAGCGGCGTCTGGCGATTCAATGTCGCGCTAATGGGCACCGCGCCGCCCTTGCCGCCCTTTTGTTAAGAAGGGTCTGAACGGAGGTCCGCAAGAACTGGAATTTCTCGTTGGTCCTGAACCCGGGCATCTTGGATAGAGGTATCGTGCCGTCCCCCCCATGCTTATTGAGTCGAACTTTGTCCATACCGAAGTGGGGCGTATGAGGGGGGTGCGGTTCGCTCGAGAGTCCGCGCGTAATTGCACTATTTGGCATCGGATCCGCTCCAGTGCTGTTTGTGCGGTAGTTCCCGGGGCAAATACCCTGGCCCATGTGCGCGATCACCCATCGAATGGGTCCAGGCCGAAGTTACAGGCCTCTCGACGCCTGGCGGTCTGATTCGGATTGTCGGATTTCACCACCGCACATTGGGTCGATACGCCCGGAAGTACTGCCTGCGATTCTGCATCGAGTCGCATAGCAGTGGAATCACGGTAGCATCACAAAATCTGCCGCGGGGTGCGTTCGGGTAAAGACGGGTAAAGAAAGGGATGCGGCCGGTAACGGGCCGGGTGTCAAAGCGCCGCGAATTTACGGAAGGCAAGCGGAAGGCCGGTCCCACGCGAGCCGGCCACGTCCGGTAAACTTCCGCGCCGCAGGACGCGTCATGGACGCTAGTGAGTGATCGCGCCCGTGAAATCGACACGTCAACCCGACGATTAAGGGGAATCACCATGGCCCGAATCAATAAGTGCATCGAGCTGCTCGCTGAGGGACAGCCAATCTACGCGATCGGCGCGCCTGAGCTCAGCTACGACGCCGGGCGCGAGATGTCGCAAACCTGGGCCGACATGCTCCTGGTGGAGTTCGAGCACCATCCGTTTGACACAGTTGGCCTGGCAAAGTTCATGGAGGGGCTCAAAGACGGTGGCCCGACTCCGAGCGGCCACCCTACGCCCACCGTAGTCGCAACGCTACCCTCCAACTGCATCTCGCCTGAAGAGGTTCGATATAACGCCTGGCAGTCCCGCCATATTCTCTCGACGGGCGCGCACGGCTTGCTGCACACACATGCCCGGGACGCAGAGGCGGTCAAGGTGTTTGTGGCAACGGCCCGGTACCCATTCCAGACGCTGGCTCGCGACGTCATCCCAGAGGGGTTGCGTGGAGCCGGCGGGCAGTTGGTTCCGGCGAATATCTGGGGGGTGGGCATAGCCGAATACACAAAGCTTGCAGACCCGTGGCCCCTCAACCCTGACGGCGAGTTGCTGCTGGGCCTCAAGATCGAGGACAAGTACTGCCTGGCTGCCGCGGATGA
>JADFPB010000217.1 GCA_022562515.1 Chloroflexota bacterium
GCTCGCGAAGTTCTACCCGGAGGGTTGCGATGCCGCCGGTTTCGATGCTGCCGCCGCCGCATATCTCGCCGTCGCCCTGCCGTGCGTGCATGTCGCCAATGTGAAGCAGGGCCCCTTCGACCTGTACGGGAATGTGAACGCTGGCGCCCGTCGTCACCTCCTGGATGTCGAAGTTGCCGCCCCACACCCCGGCCCAGCCGTTGTGGTGGCGCTCACGGAGCGGCGCGACCCCGACGCAGCCGAGCATCGGCGCTATCGGTATGGAGAACCGGTCGTTCCAGATGATATTGCCGTCGCGGATGCGGACGACTCTGGCGGTGGGGCCCACGTTCGAGGGACCCAGCCAGCCCGGCATCGCTCCCGTGCTGCCGCGATACTGCGTGTATCCGATGCCGTGTGGCTCGATATTCTCGATGTGCACGACGAGCAGGTCGCCGGGCTTTGCGCCATCGACCCGGATTGCCCCTGAAGACGGATTGCCTCCACGCGTGGACGGGTTACGGAGCTCTATGAACTCCTGGCGCAACTCCGGCGGCGCCTCAGACGGGTCGGGACCCCGGTTCATCTGCGTCTCGACCTCGAACACCTCGCCGGGTGAGACGGTCATCGTGGGTTCGTTGTCCGGCCCTGTTTCAAAGTAGAGGGGCGACTTTGGCTGTCGCTGCATTGTGATGCTCCTGACCGGGGTCTTTATCGCCGTATGCGGGCGTGCCGCGCACGGGCTTAGATGGACGAAATCGTGGGGCGGAGTTTACCGGCCCGGCGATGGGCCTGTGGCGGGGCGTACGGGGGGAACAGAAATTTCGACCGGCATGTTGAAATCGCTGAACGAGTAGATGGAGGCAGCGATCACGGTGCCGTTCGAGAAGTCCAGGCTGCCGATCGAATCGGCCGGATCTATCTCCTTTACGAATAGCTCGGCAATCATCGTGTCCACGAATAGATCGAACTTGTTGATCACGAGGGTGTAGCGGCCTTCGAGGGCGACGAGGATGCCGGGCTGATCGCGATCCCCACCCGGAAGGTAGACGGGGGCAGGAGATGCGAGATCGCCCCGAATCCAGATGGCGAGGTCATCTTCCGCCGCTCCACGTTCTAAGAACTCCAGGTTTTCCAGTGGCGGCAGGTCCGATCCGAATGGCGGGTGCGTGAGTCTTCCGAGCAGTTCTGTCTTGTTCCAGTCGGCCGAGCCGGCGCGTCGTCGATAGAGCGATGTGCCCGAGTAGACCACTCCCCCGTTTTCAGATTCGATCTCGCTCAGGCCGGAGGACTCGCCGATCATGTAAGCGGCGCGATCTACCGCGGCCCAGACTCCTTCCATCGCCACGCGGGCGGTTTCCGTTTCGTATGTGCCCTCGAAGCTGTAACTCGAAAGGCCAGACACGGCGTCGACCGTGGCTGCAAATACATCTGATGCTGCGACGGTGTTGAGATCGAACCGATCGGAGGCGAGTTCGATTCGGGACGGATTCGCGCCGCAGGCCACGCCCGCGATGAACGCCACTGACAGCGCCACGGCGGCCATGAGTCGAAACCGGCCTCGGAAATGGAATTTCCCGTATGAATGTCCGGGGAGCGTTGAGGTCAAATTGGTTTTACGCACTCACTGGAACAGGGCTACTGGTATACGGCCAGGCCGTAGGCGAACTGGAAGTGATCAATGGAATAGAGGGCCTGATCGGGGTGCGGGAAGAGTTTTGCTATCACGGCCCGACCCTCGGTCCCCACTTCAGCTTTGTCTACGAGCGCGGCCCATCTTGCCTCGGCGTTCGGCAGCAGCGCGGTACGCAACCGTTCTGCGAGCAGATCGGCGTTGCGGAGCGCGGCGTCGTTGTCACTATGAATCAGCACCAGGACGCCGTATGGCACCGCGCTATCCACCCCCCAGCCAAAGGAGATCAGATCGTAAGCCTGCAGCGGCTCCACCGCGAGTAGCGTCTCAATCGCTGTGCCGAGTCGGAGATTATCGTTGAAATTGACCGCCATCCTGGCGCCCTCGGTCACATCGAACGGAAGATTCGAGAACCAGGCTGAGTATGATCCCGCGGCATTGTGCGCGGCGCTGGCGAGGGCGAAATCAGGGTCCTCGTTTACAGTCGGCACTATGTTGAGTGAGGCGTCAAGGAGCGACTCCATTCTTTTCGTGGTGAGGGTGCGCAACGCGGCTCCGTCCGCCACTGCGATTCTTCCGCCGCGTCCTGTGTGGTCGAACAGCGGCGGCGCAAAGCGATCATCCAGATCCCCGATGAAGTCATCACCCCACGAGTAGTACTGCACGCCCGAGTAGTCGACAAGCTTATGCGGCCTGCAATCTGCGCATGCCGCGAGCGCCGCCTCCGTCCGCTCCGGACGGTAATCGCCGACGACTATCTCGACCCGGAAAGTCGAGCCGAACCGGACGATTTGCGTTGCAGACGTGATTTCAACCGCCTGCTCGCCACCACCCCGGACGCCGCGATCGCGACCGTGGTTGTGGCGGCCGTAGCCGCAAGGATGCGATTCACGCGGCGTCGCTTTCCGGTTTGGGGATCGCGGGTGGCCTTCAGCTTAGTTTCGCCTTGAACCAATCGACCAACCGGTTGCCGATATCGATGAGGTGTTCATATTCCACTGGCCCGTGCGGTTCACGGGGATACACAACCAACTCAGTTTCTACCCCCAGGTCCTTGAGGGCCCGGTAGAACTGGTACGACTGCTCGACCGGGACGTCCCAGTCTTCTTCGCCATGAAGAATCAGCGTGGGTGTCTTCACGTTTGCCACGTAGTTGATTGGAGAGAACCGCGCATGCGGGCTTTCCGGGTCGTACGGGTCTGACCCGCCGTAATGGATCACGTCCCATGAGTGCAGGTAGGATCGGCCGTGAAACGAGCGCCAGTCCGAGATCCCGGCGCCCATGATGGCGGCTTTGAACCTGTCGGTCTGAGTAACCGCCCACGCCGTCGTGAAGCCGCCGTAACTCCATCCGGTGATCCCGAGGCGGGCGGGGTCTGCGATTCCCTTCTCTATGAGGGCGTCGAGCCCGGCCATCATGTCTGCGAAGTCGGCGCCACCCATGTCGCCGATGTTGGATTCCGTCCACGCCAGCCCGCGGCCGGTAGAGCCGCGATAGTTCGGCAGGTAGACGGCGAATCCGTTTGCCGCGAGCAGGTGTGCCCATCGACGGCCGTCATCGAGGCCGCCGCGTACTGCGCTGGCCGGGCCGCCATGAATTAGCGCCACGGTGGGCAGTGGAGTATTGCCGTCCGAGTCCTCGGGCACAACCAGATAGCCGCCGATTTCCTTGCCGTCCGGCGCGGGCCACTGGATGGCGCTCATTCTGCCGACCGTTACCTCGTTAAACCCGGGGTGAAGCGAGGAGCGCCTGTGGAGTTCCAGCGAGTTGCCCGAGACGCGACCCGTGTAGACCTCGGAGGGCCCATCGTTGCTGGTGATGACCGCTGCGACGTCTCCCGTCGAGTTGATTGTCATCCCCTTCAGCCAGCTCTCGGAGCGCCATAGCCACTCTGGGCCGTCGCCTTCGGCACTTAATACAGCGATACCGGAGCCGCCATGGATGTTCGCGGTCGCGATGAGGGATTCGCCCGGCCAGTGGATGGAGTCGAATGACGCTGACGCGTCAGGCGTCAGATTCAGCGGTTTTCCCCCGTCCGGCGAAACCAGCATGACATCGCCCGAATCGCTGCCGCGGTCGCTCCAGGTTGAGGTGAGGTAAGCGATTTGCGACCCGTCCGGCGACCACACGGGCTTTGCCACCTGCCGAGGTGTGTCGACAATCGTGACAGCTTCGTTGCTCCCGACGTCGAAGACGGCAAGACGGCATCGGTACCAGTCCCACTCGTAGGGCAGGTCGGAGACGACCGCGGCAACTCGGGCGCCATCCTGTGAGATGGCGAACTCCCAGATCTGCAGCTCATCGGGCGAGATGCATACTGGCTCTCCGCCCCCTATATCGGTGCGCCAGACACGCATAAATCGATGTTTCGCTTCGAATTCGA
>JADFPB010000033.1 GCA_022562515.1 Chloroflexota bacterium
CGCCCCAATCCCCGGGGAGGGTGCAGGGGGCGCCCCGCCGGGGGTGATTCGTCTCCGCATCCGGCCGTCAACGACCCGATCCCCATTCAGTCCAGAGACATCTGGTGGCTAGCGTGAATCGATCCGGACGATTCCCTGCGAGCCGTCAACCGTCAACTGCATGCCGTCCTTTATGACGCTCGTGCCAACGATCGTCCCGACCACGCATGGAATCCGATATTCACGACTAACGATTGCGCAGTGGCTCAATACACCGCCCGTATCCGCAACAACCGCACTCACCGTCGAGAACAGCGGCGTCCACGGCGGCATCGTCATCTCCGTGACAAGAATGTCGCCCTTGCGCAGCTTGCTCGCCTCAGACAGGTTCTTGACCACCTTGGCGGTTCCCTGAACAACGCCTGCCGATGCGCCCGTGCCATTGATGACGTCTGGGTCATCGCTCGGCTCGGCCGGCAACCCGAACATCTTCATGAGGCCCGCGAACATCGGATCGCCCTCTGGCGGTGGCGGCGGCTCTCCGAACATCGGCGGTGGAACGATAGTCGCCCACGCTGCCATCTCAGCCCGTCGCTGCTTCGCAAGGGCAGACTGATCGGTACCGTCAAACGCCTGCGCGATCTCCGCCCGAAACAACATGTAAACATCGTCAGCATCGGCGATCGCACCTCGCTTTGCGAGCCGTTCGCCCATCTCGATAAGCGGCAGCCGAACAACCGCATTACCGATCTGGTCAATCCAGTAGTTGTGATTCTCGGTGATCGGCAGATAGTGCTTCGCCATCTCATAAAGCCTGTTGAATTCCCCGAGTTTCTCGGGATTTCCGGCCAGCTTCTCTCGCGCCTCGGCCGTTAGACGTTCCCGAGTGGCAATCGCCTGCTCATACTTGATTTCAGGATTGGAATCATCGCCCAGCGAGATGTAACCCTGGAGCGTGTTGAGAGGAATCTCTGGATCCTCGCGCCACGTCGGCACTTCCACCTCGAAAACGTCAGTGCGCCAGCCGAACTCGTCCAGATACTCATCGAATTGCGTCCTGAATTTCCTGCCTTCATCCGACGCGTCGAGCATCGCCAGGATCTCCGATGGCTCAGAATTCTCGAAGATCCCGGTCACCGTCGCGCTCGCCATGATCGCGTTGCGCAGCGCCCACAGCCCGCGCCCGGCATCGAGCGACCGCGTTGGGAAACCCTGCAGGCACTCGTACGGTTCTGTTGGGTCCTCGGGCGAGAACTCTGCGTTATAGAAATCGGCGAAGAGGCTGGCGGAGGCAAGAACGAAATTGATCTTGCCGTGTACCGTGAACCGCTGGTTAAGATCCTCATGCATCGAATCGTACGTTTCCAGCAGTTCCGAATCACTCAGCGCGCCGTAGTCCGTGCTCCTGGCCCTGTCGATACCAGGCATCATTGATGGGAGCCACTCGTTCTCCCAGAGCTCGCCCATCCGCGGCAGCACATCGTGCATGATCCCCTTGTGGCGCTCCAGCCGCTCCTCCATCGTTTCATCGCCAAGCGGCTGCGGCGGCAACGTGTTGTAACCGTAGTAATTAATCGGGGTGTAGGAGAAGCCAACCGGGTACGCGAACTCGTCCATCGCCGCCGTGAACCCCGTGGAATAACCCGCCACATACAACTCCTGCGTCTGCGGGCTCAATGGGCGCGGCAGATGCATCTTGTCCCACTGCCAGAACCCTTCGAGATCATCCGGAAACTTAAACTCCGGTGCCAGCGAACTAGTCATCTTCTCCTCCTTGCACACGAATATGACTCGGCGTCAAGCTCGGGCGGCGCCCAATTGTTTCAGGCGCGGCGCGAACCGGGATATTACACGACCCACTACCAGCGCACCTCGCCCACACTAGCGCAATAGGGGAGTCCCGCTTCGGCATCGGGACTGCTCCAGACCTCCTCCGCCGGGCACATCAACAACGTCCATGGCACTACGACCAGGGTCATTCGTAGCAAAAGGGACGCTTTCGCACCGCCAACCGGGTACCATGGCGATATCGCAGAGGTGGCAGATGTCCCTCATACCCGGAAACTCAAGCAACAGCCTGCGAAACAGGATTAGACGCCCCGCCGTCATTGCGACCGCAACGATGGCAATCGGGCTCGCGCTCACCGGAGTTCTGGCAGGGCAGAGGCCGGCGCATGCTCAGAGCGGCGGCGCGGGCGACATAGTTGTCGCCGAGATCGACGGCACCATCGATTCGGTAATGGCACGCTTCGTCGACCGCGTCCTCGATAGCGCCCGCGACGACGGCGTCCAGCTTGTCATATTCCGCATCGATACGCCCGGCGGGCGGCTTGATTCGACGCGCGATATCGTGACGGACATCCTCGCCTCAGAAATCCCGGTCGTCTCGTACATCGGGCCGCCCGGCGCACGAGCCGCCAGCGCAGGCACCTTCATCAGCGCCGCCGCGGGCCTTGCTGCAATGGCGCCGTCAACGAATATCGGCGCCGCCACGCCCATCGACGGCAGCGGCGACGACTTGCCCGAAACGCTCGAGCGCAAAGTTACAAACGATGCCGCCGCATTCATCCGGTCCATCGCCACCCAGCGGGGACGCAACCCGGACGTATTGGAACGAACGGTGCGCGAAGCCTCCGCCTACTCGGCTGAAGAGGCGCTCGAGAGCAACATCATCGATCTGATCGCCGCTGACATCGACGATCTGATCAGACAGCTTGACGGAATGGCGATTCCAGCCGCGTCTGAAAACGTACTCGTCCGCACTGAAGGAGCCCGGGTCCGGGAAATCGACTTCAATATTGTTGAAAAGGTCCTGGCCTTTCTCTCAACCCCGGACATCGTGTTCCTCTTCTTCACGCTCGGGGGCCTCGCGCTGATCGTCGAGCTCTGGTCGCCTGGACTGGTCGGCCCGGGCGTCGTGGGCGTCATCCTGCTGCTGCTCTCATTCGCCGGCCTCGGCCAGCTGCCGTTCAACTGGGCGGGCGTCGCACTCATTGTTTTCGCATTCATACTGATATTCGCCGAGACCCAGATACCCGGCTTCGGCATCTGGGGGATAGCCGGCACCGCGTCACTGATCCTCGGCGGCCTCTTTCTCGTCGGTTTCTTCGGCACGCCCGAATTCGACGCGCCGGACACCCAGGTCAGCAAATGGCTGCTGATCTCCGTCGGAGCAGTGGTCGGCCTGATAGTCCTGTGGTTCGCGCGCGAACTCCGCGCCTCCGCGCGCGCTCCGGGTTACGTGAGCCCACTCTCAACCGGTGTGCTGGTAGGCCAGGACGCCGTCGTCTCCGTTCCGCTCGATCCGGATGGAGAAGTCACGCTGGCCGGGGAGTCGTGGACCGCCAGGCTGCTTGGCGGAAATGCGATACCGGAGGGCGATACCGTCATCGTGCGCAACGTAGACGGGCTGACCCTTGAAGTCGAGCTCAGCCCGGGTCGATCCGGGGGTCAATCCGGGGGACAAGCCCCGGACCAAACAGAAGAAGAAAAACAGGCCTGATCAAAAACATGCGAAAATGCGGCCGCGCACAGACTAGTCGCCGCACCGGGGGAGGAATCAAAGCATGGGAATAATCAACTTCGTCAGGGACTACGAGAGAATCGCGCGCTTCAAATTGGGCAAGTTCGAGGGGATGAAGGGCCCAGGGGTGGTCTTCTCAATACCCATCCTGCACCAGACACGCAAGGTCGACACCCGAACTCAGCTCATCGATGTCCCGCGCTCCACCAGCATAACCAAGGACAACGCGTCCATAGACATCGACTTCCTCGTCTACATGAGGATCGATGTCAACGAGGCCGAGAAGGCGGTCCTGGAGGTTCAGGACTACATGGTCGCCGTCATCGGCCTGGCGACTACGACGCTCCGGGCAGTAATCGGCGACATCACGCTCGACGAGGTCCTCTCCCAGCGGGAGCGGATCAACGAGGCGATCCGGGTTCGGCTCGACAGCGAGACGAATCGTTGGGGCATCAAGGTCACCAACGTGGAGATCAAGGAGATCGACCCGCCGCGCGAGATCCTGGAGGCTATGAATCGCCAGATGTCCGCCGAGCGCGTACGCCGCGCGGTGGTCCTTGAGGCAAGCGGTACGAAAGAAGCCAACATAACGGTGGCCGAGGGTGAGAAGCAGGCGGCCATCCTGCGCGCAGAGGGTGACAAGGAAGCGCAGATCCTGGCTGCCGAGGGCGACCAGCAGGCCGCAATCCTGATCGCCGACGGTTTCAGCCAGGCCATGACCAGGGTGAACACCGTCGCCGAAGGCGTGCACGCGAACACCATGGGACTGCAGTACCTGGACACCCTGAAAGCGCTCGGCGACAGCCCCTCGTCGAAGTTCATCTTTCCCATGGAGTTCACCGGGCTTCTGGGACGCATCGCCGGGCTCGCCGGTGGCGGCAACAGCTCTGACTCCGACGATTAACCGGGTTTTCCGCTCCTCGTAACCCGCAACCGAAAAGCGTGTGTTGAACACGGCGCATACGCCTTACGGTAATCCGAATAGCTAACTGTAACGCTAAACACGCCGTTGATCTCGCCGCGGGATTTCGGAAAGAATGACTGGCCTGAATATGGCAGGCCACTGCTGTAAAGGCACCGACGCGGCGTCAAGCCCCAAACCATTGACGCCGCGAACCTGGGCGGATGCGACGGCCAACATGAGGCGCCTGCCGTCGTGCGGCAGCAATTTGAGACACGAGGCAGGCGCTTCCGCTCATCGTCGCCTGTTTGCGATGCGACCGGCCCGGGACCCACTTCTCCCATCCAGTCGCCCGTCACCTCCCTGCAACCGGCCGCTCGGCATCTCGGCCTACGACGCGACTCTGCTCTACGGCCCCCGATCACGCCTGACAGGCTCACGAATCATCGCCGGAAGCGCCAGAGAGCAGATTCAGGCCCCCTGGAACTGCATTTCGGCACACGAGGAGCCCGCGGCGTCCCGTACAGCAATACAGATCACCTCCACCCCACACGCTTCAGTGTCGGCGACGGCACAAACGCCGCCGCAAACAGCGTAAATGCCGTCATGGCGGCGTATTGAGTAACGGCGTATACGGCGTGTATAGTTCTCTTACGCCGATAGAGTCCGGGATGTGCGATGGCCGGGCTGCTTTTCGGCCAGCAACGTAATTGCGCTCCACGCAGAGCCACCGGGGAAACCGCAGACGCCATCTTTGTGCGGCAACGGTCGTAAACCGGGCGCTCCGTCGATTTTGTTCGTGCGGCCCAGAGCGACCCAGGGCGACACCTACAGGAGTTTGATGTGGCGAGACTCGGAGAATACGAATATCCGGAGATCGAGCTGAACGAGGCCATAGATGTCGGCCGCCGCGTCGCGCGACAGTTCGGCGGCTCGATCTCACGCTCGAACCTGGCCGAGAGCCTTGGCATGAGTGAGCGCGGAGGTAGATTCGCGGTCGTGGTGGGCGGTCTCCGCCTCTGGGGCATCGCAGAGGGCCGGTCATCCCTGCGGGTTACCCGCCAGGGCCTGCGAGCCTCCTCACCTGTCGATGCGGACGAGGCAGCCGATATACGGACAAACCTCTCCCGTCGAATCCCGCTCTTCAACGAGATCGCATCCCGCATTCGCTATGAGGCGTTCGACCCCGGCAACCTCACCCTCGTAATCGAAGAGATAACCGGGGCAGCCAGGGCCGAAGTGCAGCAGCGCCAGCCGGCGCTTGAACGCACGTTGCGGGGCGTGATGCCGTACCTGAGGCCGTCGTCCTCAACCGAGACGCTATCCACTGTAGAGCCTGCGATGGCTCGTCCCGTGACGCAAGCCGAAACGCGCGACGAATCCGTAAAAACGCCGGTCGGGCAGGGAAGCGGCCGCATTCGGCTCTCATACCCGGGCGGAGAGCTCGACCTGGAGGAGAGCAGGGCAAGCCTGGAATCCGCCATCGCGCTGCTCCAGGAACGCCAGAAATCGTTCGACGATTAGCCTTTCAAATGTATTCTTTGACCTTCTCGGCCAGCTTGAGCGTCATGCCCGGCGCGGCCGCGATCTCCTCGGTCGTCGCCTCGCGGACACCCTTCAACGATCCAAATTGCCGAATCAGCATTCGCTTCCTCTTCGGCCCAATGCCGGGTATCAGGTCCATAGCAGACTGGATTGACGACTTCTGCCGGCGCTTGCGATGGAACGTAATCGCAAATCTGTGGGCCTCGTCCCGGATCCGCTGCACGAGGAAAAGCCCCCTGGAATTTCGGGGCAGCAGGATTGGGTCAGGATTCTGCGGGATGAAAAGCTCTTCCTCTCTCTTGGCAAGGCTGGCCAGCGGAATATCCCGAATGCCGAGGTCGAGAAATACCTGTACCGCAGCGCTAAGCTGGCCCTTGCCGCCGTCGATCAGCACCAGGTCCGGAACTTCCCCGAAGCTATCGTCGCCGGCCTTCCCTGCCTTTCCCTCAGGCCTATCTGGTTCCTCTGGTCGTTCCTCTTGCGCCGGTCCGTTCGAAGCCTCTCCGCGGGCTTTCTGCAGCCGCTTGAAGCGTCGGGTCAACACCTCGCGCATCGACGCGAAGTCATCGTTTCCCTCCACCGTCTTGATCTTGAAGCGCCGGTAGTGAGACGAGAGCGGCTTGCCATCCTGGAAAACCACCATGCTGGCAACGGTGTTCGTGCCCTGTATATGGGAGACGTCGTAGCACTCCATGCGCAGCGGGAGGTTTGGCAAACTTAGCTCTTCCTGCAACTCCTCCATGGCCCCGCCCATAAGCTCGCTGTCGGCCGCCCACTTCGCCTTCATGCGCTCCAGGCCGTGGCCCGCATTTTCGGCCACCATCAGCACCAGCTTCCGCTTTTCGCCGCGCTTCGGAACGAAGGTCTCCACCTTCCCGCCGCGCTTCTCGCTGAGCCAGGTCTCGATCACCTCCGCATCCTCGATCGGATCCTCCAGCAAGATCCGTCGCGGCACGTGCGCAGCCGAGGCATAGAACTGCTTCACGAAGTCAGTCAGAATCTCGCTCCGCCCCAGCTCCCGTGTATTGGACATCATGAAGTTGTCCCGGCCGATCAGCTTTCCCTGGCGGATGAAGAAGACCTCAATCCACGCCTCATCGTGGCCGTGTGCGGCTGCCACCACGTCCAGGTTCTCGCCGGACATGGAGAGCACCTTCTGGCCCTCGTACACCTTCTCGATCGCCCGGAGCTGATCCCTCAGAATCGCCGCACGCTCGAAATTCAGATCGTCTGAGGCGGATGCCATCTGCTCGCGGACCTGCCCGACCACGTCCGCGGTCCTGCCTTCGAGAAAGAGAATCACCTGGTCGATCACGTCCGTGTAATCGGCCTTGCTTGCCACGCCGATGCAAGGCCCGATGCACCTCTTTATGTGATAGTCCAGGCACGGCCGATCGTCCGTGCCCGTGATCGCCTTGGTACACGATCGGTACGGGAACAGCCGCTTCAACAGCGTGAGCGTCTTCCGAACGCTGCCCGCGCTGGCAAATGGGCCGAAGTACCTGGCCCCATCATCCGATGCCTTGCGAGTGATGTAGATCTGCGGGAAATCCTCCGCCAGATCGATCTTTATGTACGGATATGTCTTATCGTCCCGCAGGCGGGCATTGAACCGCGGCTGGTGCCGCTTGATCAGGCTGTTTTCGAGCAGCAACGCTTCCTGCTCAGACTCCGTGACGATGTAGTCGAAGTCCGCCACGCGCTCCATGAGCCTGCGTGTCTTAGGCGCAAGGCCCGCAGGCTTCCCAACGTACGACCTCATCCGGTTTCGCAGCGCCGACGCCTTGCCGACGTACAGGATCTTGCCCCTGGCATCGCGCCACATGTACACGCCTGGACTCATCGGGACCGCGCGCAGGCGATCAGAAAGCGTTTGGCGAGTACCCGTTTCGGCGGTCATAGAGAAAAGATTGCCTCATTGTGAGTGAAGCGACAACTACAAGCGGACGCAAAGGTGAGCCGCGGTGGACACCAGCTCCCGGTTCAGCCCCCTGGAATTACCTGAGAACTATCCGATGGTGAACGTAAGAACGACCAGAACTACGGCGAGACCGGCCGTGACCATGCCAAGCTTGCGCAACTCAGCGGGGAGATACTCACTGTAAACGGCAGCCCTCATCGGAGCCTGCCTGCCCTTGCGGCCACGCACCAGCCGGGCATCGGCGCGCTGCTCGCGCCGGGTCAGTCGGGCCTGAGCCTCGGGATCAAGCTCATCATCGTCGGAATCGCTGACCTCACCTGTCCCCGCGTCGAAGTTGGGATCGACGTAGGTGTTCGGCGTGGACTCACGGTGGCTTCTACTTCGCCTACCGTAATTGATCTTGGTCCGACGCGATTTCCGAGGCATTGTTCAGGCCGTTGCGGAGGATGTCTGACGTTCGGTCAGACAGCTTCCATCAGCCGGCCCCGCTCCTGTAATTCCTGCGCGAGAGGCACCACTATCTCAGCGGCCCGCTCAACACTGATTTCTGATGTGTTGATCATCACATGATACAGGAACGGGTCGATCGGGCTGGTATCGAATGCCTTCTCAAAATAAGCGGCCTGGGCGTTGTCGGAGTGCTCCACGAATTCCTCCGCCTCCTCCTCGGAAAGTCGTTCGCGCTCCATGATCCGCCGGACCCGGTCCCCACGGTTCGCGATAACCCCCACCCGCAACACACGCGGGACGTCTTTCAATATCGCTGAGCCGCCGCGACTGACTATCACCACGCTGCCGTCTTCAGCAATGTCCCTGATCACCTCGCGCGTCGAGTCGATGAACTGCTGCCGGCCGAGATCGCGGGGTGACGTGATTATCTCGTCCAGCTCCCGGTAAGGGCGGGAGAGCAGCGTATCGATTCCAGGGCCGAAGTACGGATCGCCCCCGGCCCCGGCCACCGCCGAACGCTCGAGCATGCGCTGAACCAGCCCGGCCAGCCGCTCCACCACCCCGGTTGAACGCCGCTCCGACTCCGCCAGAGCCTGCACAGTTGAGCCCACGCGTCTTGCGATCTGCGCAAGAAGCAGGCGGTCGATGCAATCGATCTCCAACTCATCGGCCACCAGGTGGCCAAGCACCGGCGCCAGAGATCCTGCGCGACCCTCAATTGCTACTACCGGCATAAATCTCCCTCCCCTCGATCTCGAGGCAGCGTCTGGGCGGCGGCCAGGGTCTCTACCAATGCCCGCCGGCCTGATTCCCCTTCAAGCGTTGCACCCTGAAGCGTGGCGCGCGGATGAGCTCGCCTGTACTCCTGCCGAACGTGGTCATTCGTGAGATGAGTGTAGATCTGCGTCGTCGCAATACTTGCGTGCCCCAGCAACTCCTGCACGTGGCGCAGACTCGCGCCGCCCCGCAGCAGGTGCGTCGCGAAACTATGGCGCAGGGTATGCGGCGTCAATTTGGTGGCGATCCCCGCTCGGTCCGCGTAAGCGCGCAACCTCAGCCAGAAACCCTGGCGAGTGATGCGCCCTCCCCGAGTGTTCAGGAAGAGAGCGCCGTCCGTCTCCTCCGTCGCCAACCCGGGCCGCGCCCGAGTGAGATAGGCGGCCAGTACCGCGACGGCCTCCTCATGGAGCGGGATCATCCGCTCCCTGGCGCCCTTCCCAACGCACCGGACGGTCATCGCCTCGAAATCAACGTCACGGATGTCCAGTCCTACCAGCTCGCTGACCCGCAAACCGCTGGCGTAAAGAAGCTCCAGCATTGCCTGGTCCCTCATGCCCTCGGGTGAACTTTCCGTGCCAACTTCTTCGAGGAGACGGTCCACCTGCTCGATGGTGAGCGCTTTCGGAAGTGTTGGCCCGGATCGGGGCGAGCGGATTCGTTCAGCCGGGTTGGACGCGACCGCGCCCTCGGCTTTGAGGAACTTGAAGAACGACTTGAGCGACGCGATCTTTCTTGAGCGGGTGCTCGTCGAATATCCGCGTTCCTCCAGGTCCCGCAGATAGCGGGCCAGGTCTTTCTCTTCGATCTCTGACCACCGGATGCCGGCGCGGGGCCCAACGCCGGACTCAAACAGGAAATCCGTCAACTGCCCAAGGTCGTTTCCATACGCGGATAGCGTGTGAGTGGAGACGCCACGTTCGACGCTCAGGTAGTTCAGAAAGATTTTGACCTGCTCTTGCATGCAGAATCCGATCCCAGAGTGACGTTGTGCAGTTCCCAGGGGGAATCGCCATGGGAAACAGAAGGGGGGATTGGCTGAGATATTAGCATTCCAGACTTATCCAGGCCGGATTGGAGCCATGCTAATAAGCGCCATTTTCAGCCCCCGCGGTGATCAAGCTGCGCGTTGACCGGCCGTCGCGCCAAAACCTACAATCTTCTGGCAATCTTCTGGCTACCTGATTCGCTGCGTGACGCATCAAACGGCGCGGCGTAAACTCGCCATCGTCCCCTGGAACCGCGACAACCTGAGGCCACAACTTATCGAATGATCAGCATCCCGTTCGACCCGAACATCATCGACAGCGGCAGCTTCACCCTGAGCTGGCACGGCTTCCTCAGTTTTATCGCGGTGGGCGGCGCCACCTTCATGGTGGGCCGCTGGGCCCGAAAAGCGAATGTCGACCCGGATGTCATCTACAACGTGGCCGTCTTCGCCATCCTCGGCGGGATCATCGGCGCGCGCTTCGTCCACGTCACCGATAACTGGGACTTCTACACCAATAACCCGAGTAACGCGTTCCAGGTGTGGAACGGCGGCATCAGCCTCTGGGGCGGTCTCCTCGGCGGCTGGCTCGGTGGACTCGTGTACGGGGTCGTTTATAACGCCTTCAACCCCAGAAGCGCCACCAGAGTTCCCATTGGCCGCGTGATGGACCTGGCTGCCCCCGCAGTGCTGATTGCCCAGGCAATCGGCCGCGTCGGTGATCTCATCAACGGCGAACACTGGAGCAAAGCCACCGACCTGCCGTGGGGATGGGTTTTCACCAACTTCAGCAGCCCCGGTTTCCAGGGGCCGCCCCTCAGCCGGACCGACGTAGATTGGGATCCCACACAGGCCACTCATCCCACGGTAGCCTATGAGCTAATCGGCGACGTATTGCTATTCATGCTCATCTGGAAGCTGCGCGGCAAATTCCGGCCGGACGGCGCCCTCTGGATAATCTATATAACCCTGTACTCCACGATGCGGTTCGGCCTGCAGTTCTTCCGTATCGACGAGGTGAAGTTCTGGGGACTTCAGCAGGCGCACTTCCTCGCCATCATGGTGGTCATCGCCACGGTTCCCTGGATGATCCGGTACATGAGGCGCCGGGTCAGCAGCGGCCCGGCAGGCGATTCCAGCGGCCAGCCGTCCGGTCCCAGAACGTCACGCAGGCGCAGGCGCAGGCGCGCTGCCGCCTAGGCGGACGGCCTGATCCCCTTCAACTCCAGCTCCCTGCGCTTGCGGCCGGCCCAGTAGTTGTCGCGGATGACATAGGCGACGTCCACCAGCCCGGACCCCAGGTCAGCGCCGCCAAGGCCGAACCCGATGGCCTTGAACTTTCGCGCGCCGCCGTCCAGTGTCACCCGCAAATGGTCGCCCGACGCGCCAACGGCTGACACCTGCTCCGGCATCACCCCGCACGTGAGAAACACCGGCGCCGGATTCCCTTCCCCAAACGGCGCAAGCCGGTCGACGAATCCCCAGAGACTATCGCCAAGCATCCCGAAATCGACCTCTTCGTCAATCTCCAGCACTGGAGGTTTTCCAATGGCCTCAGAGCTCGAGGCGGCCTCGGTCAGGGCGTCGATGATGGCCTGGTAGTTATCCGAAGGCGCGGAGAAGCCGGCTGCCCGGGCATGGCCTCCATGGCGGTCGAACAGGGCGGCGTGTGGCGCCATCGCAGCGAAAATGTCGAATCCGGGAACGCTCCTCAGGCTGGCGCGAACCGTCTCATCCTTATACACAGCCACAACTGCAGGCCGGTTGAACCGCTCGACAAGACGCCCGGCCAGCGGACCCAGCAGCCCGGCGCGCAGCGAGGGAGACGCTACCGCGATCAACGGCGGGATCTCGTCCAGCTGAGCGATCTGATAATCGGCGATCGCGTCCGCCTCCTTGCCCAGCCGCCGCCGCTCGTTGTTCAGGGCGTCAAGCTCGCCCGCCAGAGCGTCGGCCCGCACAGGATCCTCGCAGACCAGGAGATCAAGCGAGATGCCCGCATGGCCCAGGCGGCCTGGCGCATTTAGCCGGGGGCCGATCTGGAACGCGACTGCTTCTGTGTCTATCGGCCCGTGAGAGCCGCCCACCTTCGCTCGCCTGAGCAGGCTCTTCAGTCCCGCTTGCTCAGTCGCATCGAGCGCCTTCAGCCCCTCGGTCACAATAATTCGGTTCTCGCCAACAAGCGGACCAACGTCGGCTATCGTTCCCAGGGCTGCCAGCGCGATCGCCGTGCTCGCACCCCTCTTTTCCAGCTTCCTGCCAACTGCCTGCGCCAGCTTGAACGCCACGCCTGCGCCCGTCAGCATGGCGGCCGCGGAGTCCGCGTCGCCGAGATGCGGATTGACGATGGCGACAGCCGGAGGAAGCTCCGCGCCCAGAAGGTGATGGTCGGTGACGATCACATCGACGCCGAGATCGACCGCGTACTGCAACGGCTCGATGTCACTTGAGCCTGTATCCGCGGTTATGACCAGCCCAACACCGCTCGCATGCATTGAGCTCAATGCGCTGCGCGGCACCCCGTGCCCGTCATTCTCCCGATCGGGCACATAAGCCACCGCGTCGCCGCCGAATGATTTGAGGGCGCCGAGCAGCAGGGCAGTGGCGGTGAGCCCATCTACGTCGAAGTCGCCTATCACTCCTATCCGCTCACCGGACCGGATGGCGGAGATGACCCTGTCGGCCGCGGTCTCCATTCCCGGCATGTCGAGCGGGTCAGATAGGTCCGAATAGGATGGATTCAGGAACGCGTCAGCCTGAGCCTGGTCCGTTATCCCCCGGCCAATCAACAGCCGGGCGGGCAGGTCGCCAAGCGGACCGCCAGAACCCTCAGGACCTCCAAACGTGCCGCCGAGCCTGCTGACGGCCTCCGCGGACGGCGCGGTCCGCAGCACCCATTTCTGACTCGTGCCGGGCACCGCGGAGAGTTGCCCCCTAGAGGGAGGCTTCTCGGAAGACCAGGCAGGCGTTGTGGCCGCCGAATCCCATCGAATTCGAAAGCGATGTCCGGACCGCCTGCGACCGATACTCGTTGGGCACGTAGTCGAGATCGCAGTCCGGGTCAGAGTTTTCCAGGTTTATCGTCGGGGGTATCGCAGATTCCGAGATCGCAAGCACGGAGAAGACGGCCTCAACTCCGCCCGCCGCGCCCAGCAGATGCCCGGTCATCGACTTTGTCGAACTGATCGGCACTGATCCTGCCGCATCGCCGAAAGCGCGCTTGATCGCCAGCGTTTCGTACTTGTCGTTCAGCGGAGTCGATGTGCCGTGCGCATTGACATACTCGATCTCGCCCGGCGCGAGCTGGGCATCGCTCAGCGCCAGCGTCATCGCGCGCGCTGCGCCCTCGCCGGAAGGCTCCGGCTCCGTCACATGATGGGCGTCACTCGTCGCTCCGTACCCGGCCACCTCGGCCAGTACGTTCGCACCGCGTTTCCTGGCGTGCGACTCAGACTCGAGAAGCAATACACCGGCGCCCTCGCCAAGTACGAAACCGTCACGTTCGGCGTCGAACGGCCTCGACGCGCTCTGCGGATCATCGTTTCGCTTGGACAACGCCATGCACGAATTGAACCCGGCTATGGCAATCGGACAGATGGCGGCCTCGGTGCCACCGGCAATCGCAACGTCCGCCTCGCCTCGCTGGATCATCTCTTTCGCCTCGCCGATCGAGTCCGTCCCTGTCGCGCATGCCGAGACCACCGAGTAGTTCGGTCCCTTCGTGCCGATCAGCATGGATACCTGTCCGGCCGCAAGGTCGCCGAGCATCATCGGGATCAGGAAAGGGGTCACCCTGCTGGGCCCCCTGTCCCTCATGACGTCGAACTGCGTTGAGAGCGTCTGGATCCCGCCGACTCCGCTACCGACCACCACGGCCACCCGGGTCGGGTCGACATCCTCTATCGTGAGTCCGGCATGGGCCATCGCCTCCAGCGACGCAACGCACGCGAGCTGCGCGAACCGGTCCATCCGCTTCGCCCTCTTCCTGTCCATATAGTCCGTCGGCTCGAAGCCATCGACCTCGCCGGCGATTCGAGTCGCGTGAGACTCAGCGTCAAATGACTTGATCTGGTCGATGCCCGACCTGCCTGACAGCAGGCTGCCCCAGGTCGATTCGCGGTCCAGGCCGATGGGAGATACAACACCCACGCCGGTCACGAGAACGCGTTCAGGTTTATTGCCGTTTCTGATTTCACTTCTCCGGCGGGCGCAATCGGTGTTCGCCTATCGTCAAACTATCGTGCGCAAGTTGGGGGTCCGCACCGGGATTGCTCATAGAATGTTGTTTGGACGCTGCCGTTATTCGGGGCGTGATTCGCGGACGGATTATAGCAGTCGGGACCTCCCTGAAAGCCGCAAATATCACCGCCCGCTTCAGCCCAGCGCAAACTCAGGAGATTTCCCTCCCCTACGTTTCGCTGCCAAGGCAACTACAATCGCACAGCATGCCATCGAATATCCCCGCAACACGAATGCCGTCGATAACACCCTCGGTGATCATAGAGACGCACGGCTGCAAGCTGAACACAGCGGATAGCCAGCGTATCGCGCGCGACCTGATCACAGCCGGATTTACCATCGCAGGGGAAGCGGAAACCCCCGATGTCTATCTGCTGAACTCCTGCACCGTGACGCACGTCGCGGACCGAAAAGCGCGGCAGGCGATATCGGCTGCACGCCGCAAATTCCCCGATGCCCTTATCGTCGCCGCGGGATGCTACCCCGAGCGCGATACCGAGACAGTCGCAGCCCTCGCCGGCGTGGACCTCGTAATCACCAACCGGCAGAAGCCAGAAATTGTTGCACGACTGTCCGAGCGTCTCGCGATCAAGCCCGCCCTCAACACCGCCCGTAAATCCGGCCTTAATCCCAACGGTGACGTTTTTGATCCGATGCTATCGCTCCTCGGGAGGACGCGTGCGTCCATCAAGATCCAGGAAGGATGCGATCAGGTCTGCGCATACTGCATCGTGCCAACCGTAAGAGGCCGCGAGCGCAGTGTGCCGGTCGCTGAGATCGTCGATCAGGCCAACCAGGCTTCAGAACGCGGCTGTAAAGAGATCGTCCTCACAGGAACGCAACTTGGCTCATACGGCTTCGATATGGAAGGAACGAGCCTGCCGGACATGCTGCGGACTCTTCTCCGGGAAACCGGTGTGCAACGCGTCCGTGTCTCATCCCTCCAGCCGCAGGAAATAACGGATGAATTGCTGGAGTTGTGGAGTGACTCCGCCTCTGTCCGCCTGTGCCCCCACTTCCACATAGCGCTGCAATCCGGCAGCGACGCCGTTCTCGAGCGCATGCGGAGACGCTACACGGCCGATGGTTTTCTGAGCGCAGTGCGGCGCGTACGCGACGCCGTCCCCGGAGTCGCAATCACGACAGACGTCATCGCCGGATTTCCCGGAGAGACAGACGAAGATTTCGAAAACACCGTCGCGGTACTTGAAGCCGCGGCTTTCGCGGACCTGCACGTTTTTCCGTACTCGGCGCGGCCTGGCACCTCCGCTGCGCACTTCGGCGAACAGGTGCCCGATCAGGTGCGGGCCGAAAGAGCGGCGGCAATCCGCGAGCTGGGAGCAAGGGACTTCCGGCATTTCCGGGAGGCGCTGGCAGGCCAGACGCACACGGTCCTCTGGGAACGGGACGATCCCGCCGATGGCCTCACAGCGAACTACGTGCGCGTCCGGCTGGATCCGCAGCTGCGGACGGGCAGGGCACGAGCCAACGCGATCGAGGACGTCATCCTTGGAGAATTCAACGATGGTTGGATGATGGCCACGCCCGCGTAAAAGTGCGGGCGCATTCGTTGAAATCGTACTCAACGAGAAAGGCCGCCCCGCCCGGGCGGCCTTTCCGGAAAGAAGTAGGGTTTTTCGACTATATCGCTACCGGCCGGAGGTTCAAAGTTCCGCCCCAGCGTTCCAGGTACCCCGCCCTGTGCTCGTAGCCGTGGGCAAAAATCATCAGCCAGCCGCCCTTCTCGATGTACGAGAGGTACTCACGCTTCTGCTCTAGCGTGGCGTCAGGCCGCTTGTCGAAAGCGGTGATGTAACTGAGAGTGACGTGACTCGCCGTCGGCACCAGATCGCCGAGATAGGCGATGCGCTCGCCGCCCGTGTTGATGAAGATCGACTGATGACCGGCGCAGTGGCCGTCGGTAATCCGGGTCTCAACACCCGGAATGATCTCGGTGTCGCCGTCGAGCAGCTCCACCTGGCCGGATGCTTCCAGAACGTCCAGGACGTCCCGGGTCAGCGAGAAGTGCGGCCACGCCCGCTCGTTCGGTTCATGCGCCTCGTCCCACGCGCTCTTTTGAATCAGGTAGTTGGCGTTGGGGAAGGTCGGCACTTTCTGGCCAAGCCGGTCGAGCCGCACAGCGCCCCCGACGTGGTCGAAGTGAAGGTGGGTAAGCACGACCGTATCGATATCTCGCGGTGTGAGGCCCTGGCCCTTGATCTTGATGTCACGCAGGAGCTTGGAGCGGGAGAGGCCGTACACCTCGCGGGTTATTTCGGGATCCTTGGAGCCCATACCGGTATCGACGAGGATGTTGCGCTCAGGCGCCTGGATTAGCAGGGAGTTCAGCCCCAGCCGGACCCTGTTTTTACGGTCTGGCTTGGCTTCTTTCTCCCAGATGACACGAGGGACCTGGCCAAAGACCGAGCCTCCGTCCAGTAGGAATGAACCATCCGTAACGACGTGAACCTGGATGCTGTCGGATCGCATCTGGCGCCCCCTGATCGGCGGTGCGACCGCCTGTAGATGTCGGACGAGCGGACACTCGTCTGGCCTTCCGGCATATCGCGCCCTGCTCAGTGGGATGTGCAGCGACCTCCCCATCCCCCTTGACCTGGAAGCGGCTCTCACACCGGCTAAGCACGGCGGCTACGATAGAGCCATTGATCCATAAGGTCAAGTTACATTTGTACTTTGTTCAAAACTTTTCCAATAAGAGTTTTGTCAAGTACTTGGTGCCGAAGCGGGACTTGCAGCCGGTTCCATCAGCGTGGTTCCGGCTATCTGGAAATACGAGTAACCCGCGATCACTCGTGGCAAGCTACAATCCCGTTCGCCCGGCCCGCTCGCATGCCACCGCGCAGACCCCTGTGAATAATCGCTCGCACCGGCCAGAACGAATCAGCCAGATATATCAACACCCGCCACGCCAACCATCCCCTGAGCCCTCCTTTTGTTTCCAGGAGGACCCGGGACCACACTGAACCGGAGATGAGGCATTGCAATTTCCCGTCGTATCCGGAGACCTCACAACACAAGATGTCGACGCCGTGGTCGTTAGCCTCTTCTCCGGAGTCGAAAAACCCGAAGGCGCCGCCGGCGCCGTAGACGCTGCCATCGGCAACACGATCTCCGCCCTCATCGAAGCCGGCGAGATAACCGGCCGTTCCGGTGAGCTGACCGTGATCCACACTCTGGGCAAAGCGTCTTCCGGCGGTAACGCCTATCCCGGCTTCGCACCGAAACGCGTCGTGGTCGCCGGCCTTGGCAAGGCAGACAAGTTCGATCTCGACACCTTGCGAACCGTCTCTGCCACACTCGCCAGGCGGTTGCGCGGCCTGGGGGTAAAGCATGCGGCAATCATCGTCGATGGCATCCACGGCGCAGACGGCCTCGAACACGGCGATACGGCGGAGGCGATAGTCGAGGGCGCCATTCTAGGGCTCTACAAGTTCGATAAGTACAGGTCCAAAAAACAGTCCGACGACGACGATGGAGAAGACGACAAGGAACTCGAATCGCTCGCCATCGTCGAGCTCGACGCGGCCCGGGTCGCAGAGATCGAGGCAGGGGTAGCCCGCGCGATCGTGTTTGCAGAGGCGGCCGGCTTCGCACGCGATCTCGTGAACGAGCCGCCCAATGTCATGACCCCGACGAAACTGGCGGAAGAAGCGGAGCGCGTGGCCGGCGCCG
>JADFPB010000034.1 GCA_022562515.1 Chloroflexota bacterium
AGCGGCTGGAGATCCGTACCCGGGTTATTGAGGTTCATCGTCGCTGTGCCGGCACGAGCGTCGGTGTAAACGATCGGGAAATCTATCTGGTCGTCGTTCGCGTCCAGGTCCAGAAACAGCTCGTAGACCTCGTTTATGACTTCTTCGATTCGCGCATCCGGCCGGTCGATCTTGTTGACGACCAGGACGACCGGCAGCCGCGCTTCCAGCGACTTTCGGAGAACGAAGCGCGTCTGCGGCAGCGGCCCCTCGCTCGCGTCGACCAACAACAGCACGCCGTCGACCATTGTCAGGCCGCGTTCGACCTCTCCTCCGAAATCGGCGTGGCCGGGCGTGTCGATGATGTTGATCTTCACATCGCCGCGCCGTACCGCCGCGTTCTTGGCGAAGATGGTGATGCCCTTCTCACGCTCCAGGTCCGTCGAATCCATGATCCGGTCGACGACCGCTTCGTGCGCCTGGAACGTCCCGGACTGCCGGAGCATGGCGTCCACCAGCGTGGTCTTGCCATGGTCGACGTGGGCAATGATTGCTACGTTCCGGATATCGCTTCGGACAACAGTCGTCATCTGGCGGGTCGTTCCTTTGGGGGTGTGGTGATAATGAGGGGGGAATGGGGCCGGTACATGCGCGACACGATCCGGGCCTCTTCTATCTCGGATCCCGGATCGGTGATCTGGCGGGTCCTCGTCTGCAACTGTGCGGCGAGGGCTGCGCTCGTACTCCTGATACCTCTAAGGATATCACCGGCCCGCCCGGCGGGGACGTGTGCGTACCCTCTCCCAGACGGAGTTTCAGCCAGATGTTGTGGAGGGGTGATCCATGCCGGGCGGCATGGAGTCATAACGATGGGGCGGTGCAGAAGCCGCAAGCAGAGGTTTTTGATCCTCCTGGCTGGGGTTAATCCACATCCTTATCGAGGAGCTGATCCCCAGCGCTTTCACCGCCCGCTTTGGGCAGCGGAAGCCTCCTCCGTCTTGTACACCTGTTCCAGCACCAGGTCGTGGACTTCCTGGGCGTCGGGAATGTCGTAAAAGGCGATCTCATCGGGATTGCCAAAGAGCGATACCCAATCCATGCCGGAGTTCTGGTACACCACGGTGAAGGCGGGCCGGTCGCTGAAGCGAATCGTGCCGTTGCCGGACGACCGCACCCTGAGCTTTATGTCCGGTATCTCCGAGAACGGCTGCGCTTTGCCCTTTCGCCCGGCCAGCCTGATGATGCGCCGGTCGGTAATGGCGTAGTAGGTCAGGCGCTTTCGATGGGCCTTCCAGAAAAACCGTCCGACGACTGCGTAGACGCCGCCGATGACGAATATCCAGCCGGCCGTGGTGAATGTTATCGCCCAGAGAATGCCGACCAGAAGCAAAATAATGGAGAAGGGGACCAGGTAGAACTCGGCAGGCCCCGTGTTGACCGATGGATCGGGCTGCCCGTGCCAGAGGATCTTTTCTCCCGGCGCCAGCATCGGCTCGATAGGAGTCGAATACTCCCATTCCGGCTGCTCGGCCTCGTCCTCCGGGACATCTGAGACTTCTGGGCTCTCTGGTGGTTTGCTGGTTCTTCTGGAACGCTTTGCCATATGACTGGCAGTATACCGATAAGCAAAAACTCTCGATACACATGAAGACGCCGCAATGCCGCTTTCGGGCGCGCAGGCCTCTCGCGCCTCGCGTGGATGGACCGCACTACCAGGACAGTCATCCCTTACGAGCGTGAGCGTCCAGGCGAGCTGCTATCCGCGGACCCGCCCATAACCGCTTGAGCGGATTCGGCCTGGCCCCGCAGCAAACGGCGCCGCTACACGTTTCGGCGCTGCCTGACCGCCTCGTAGAGCGCTATTGCCGCCGATACCGAGACGTTGAGGGATTCCAGTTTTCCAAGCAGCGGTATCGACGCCAGTAGATCGCACTTCTCACGTACTAGCCGTGAGAGGCCGGAACCCTCGGCGCCGATCACGATCGCTGTCGGGCCCGTCAGGTCGATCTGCGTGTAGTCCTGCCCGGCATCGGCATCGAGGCCCACGGTCCAGACGCCGGCCGATTTTATCTCTTCCACGGCGCGACCGAGATTGACCACCCTGGCCACCGGCACATGCTCCAGGGCCCCCGCCGAGGCGCGGATAGCGCCGGGTGTGATACCAGCGGCCCGGCGTTCGGGAATGACGAGTCCATGTCCGCCCGCGCAATCCACCGTGCGCGCGATGGCGCCGAGGTTCTGCGGATCCTCAATGCCGTCGAGCACCGCGATCAGCGGCGCGTCGTCTCCCGCGCTTGCATCGATGAGCAACCGATCGAGCGGAACGTAATGCGGGTCCGGCGTGAGCGCAATTACGCCCTGGTGCTTGCCGGTTGCAGACGCCCGGTCCAGGTCTCTTTTGCGTGCCGGCTCGATGGGAATCGCAGCGGCACGGGCCAGCCGGATGATCTCCTCGATCTGCGGCCCGCGCTCCAATTCCTCGAACATGAGTATTCGCTGAACAGTGACCTCGGACCTGAGCGCCTCGAGCACGGGCCTGCGGCCTTCAACGGTCAGGCCGGAGCGGTGATTCCGTCCTGACGCCCCTTTAGGCGCCATCGAACTGGTAACCCCCGAGAATATCGTCGATCTCCGCCATGTCGTCGCTCGACAGCCGCCAATCCGCGGCGGAGATGTTATCCAGCGCCTGCCCGGCTGTCTTGGCCCCCACGATGCTGCTCGTCACCGCCGGGTGGGCAAGCGTCCAGGCAATGGCAAGCTGGGCTCCGTCGCGGCCGTGGTCTGCCGCCCACTCCACCAGTTTCTCAACTATGGGAAACGCCCGGCGAAACGGTTCGCTCTCAAACTCCGGCTTTTCTTTTCGCTCGTCGTCGCGGTCAAACACGTGGCCGGGCCGGTATTTGCCCGTCAGCATGCCCTTGGCGAGCGGCGAGTGGACGATGACGCCGATACGGCGCTTGAGACACGTCGGCAGAAGGTCTTTTTCGATACCGCGCCAGAACATGTTGTAGCGCGGTTGGGAGCTGTGGACCGGGCCGTATTCCAGCGCCTCCGTGTGCTGTGCTGCAGAGAAGTTGGAGACGCCGATATAGCGGATCTTCCCCTCGTCCCGCAACTTCAAGAGGCCGGCCATAGTCTCCTCAATTGGATATTCAGGCCGTGGTCCGTGCAACTGGTACAGATCGACGTATTCGGTGCCGAGCGACCGCAGGCTGTTTTCGATGGCGGAGGCCATGTGCTCTGCCGAGTGGCTGCCGGTGAGCTTGGTTGCAAGGAACACCTGATCGCGGCGGCCTTTGAGGGCCTTCCCAAGCACTGACTCGCTCGTCCGATACCCTTCGGCCGTGTCGATGAAGGTCCCTCCGGCGTCTATCGAGGCCTGGATAGTATCGACCGCCTGGCGGTCCGGTATCTCGCCCATGCCGCCGCCCAGCGGCCACGCGCCCAGGCAGATCACAGGCACCTGCGGGCCGTCTTCGCCCAACTGTCTGGTTTCCAATTCTTCGTTCCCCCAGGCGCTCCCCTTAGAAGAGCTACCCCGGTTCACTGATCCGAGATTGAGAGTTTACTTCCCGCGGCCGATATTTCGATTACGGCGTTTGGTGCGGCGTCTGGCGAGCGTAGAATCCGGCAACGCAACAGGGCCTGCGAGGAGGTCGGATAAATGCCAGAGAGAGAGAAAAAGGAAAAAGCCCGGCTCGGGTTCATTGGCGCAGGGTGGTGGGCCACCTCGAACCACATGCCGATCCTCGCGCAGCGCGACGACGTTGAGATGGTGGCCGTCTGCCGGCTGGGGGCGGATGAGCTTCAGCAGGTCAAGACCGAATTCGGCTTCGAGCACGGAACCGAGGATTTCCGCGAGTTGCTCGAGATTCCCGATCTGGACGGCATCATCGTCAGCTCGCCCCACGGCATGCATCACGAGCATGCGCTGGCGGCGCTTGAGAAAGGCCTGCACGTCATGTGCGAGAAGCCGCTGACGACCAGCGCCCGGGATGCCAGGGAACTGGTGAGCTCAGCCGATTCACGCGGCCTTCATCTACTCATACCGCTCGGATGGCACCACACTCCATACGTCCAGGAAGCCCGTCAGCGGCTGATCGACGGCGCAGTCGGAGAGATTGAGTTCGTGCAGTGCCACATGGCATCGCCGCTTCGCGGGCTTCTCACCGGTGGCCGGTTCGATTACACGATGGGCGACATGTTCATGGCGCCGGATTCGGCGACATGGGCCGACCCCGAAGTCGCGGGCGGCGGATACGGCCTTTCCCAGATGTCCCACTCGGCAGCGCTCACGTTCTGGCTGACCGGCCTTCAGCCGCGCAGGGTGGCGGCGCTGACCACGGCGCCGGGATCACGGGTGGAGCTGTACGACGCGCTTACCGTCGAGTTCGATGGCGGCGTCATAGGCTCGTTTTCAGGCGCCGCGACGATACCCTCCGACCGCGGGTTCCAGCTTGATATCCGGATCTTTGGGGCCGACGGTGTGCTCAGCCTGGACTTCGAGCGCGCCCGGCTGCAGGTGCTGCGCAACGATGGCGATCATTACGAATCGCATCTTGAGGCCGACGCGGGGGCCTATGCCTGCGATGGCCCGCCGAATAACTTCGTCGACCTGATTCTTGGCAACACAGACGAAAACATGACCCCGGGCGTGGTTGGGATGAAGGCGATAGAGATGGTGGACGCGGCGTACCGCTCAGCCTCGACCAGCCAGTTCGTGGACGTGTAGAGCCGAAGTCAGAAGGGCGGCAAATGGGTTACTCGACTGGACGCAGGATAACCACCCGGAGCTCGGCCGGGAGGTTGGAACGACTCACTGTGAGCCGGGGTTGCGGATCAGAGGGCGCGACGCCGATCTCGGCGACCAGTCTCGCCAACGCCTGCTCCGCCGCCTCACCCTTCTGATCGCCGTTATAAACAGGGATGGCGATCCGCGGGTCCAGCGCGCGAATCGTTGACGCCGCCTCTTCCGGGCCGATTGTGCCGGCGCCGCCGGCCGGGATGATGAGGATGTCCACTTTGCCGAGGGCCTGCTGGGCCTGCGAAGAGAGCGTGTCACGCAACTGCCCGAGATGGCAGACCGAAAGATTCTCGCACTCCAGCACATACACGGTGTTGGTTGCACGCGGGCTGGCATCGTCGTTTCGGGGAGTGGGAATTCCTCGCAGCGCAAGGCCATTTATTTCGTACTCACCGGGACCTTCGAGAACCTTTGCGGTTTTCCTCCATGGCGACACTTCTATGCGGGCTGCGTCATCATGGCTTGACGTGACTACAGTCGGCCCATCCCCCGCGACCTTCGATTTCGGTGCGCCGGGAAACGGATCAAACAGAATCTTCTGGGCGCCCGACGTAACTTCAAACGTAGAACGGCCCTGCCAGCGTATATCCATATATGTTCACCATGCCTCGCAATGCGAGAGAGAAAGATTGTTTGCGGTCTGTGTTTCTGGTCTGTGTTTGCGGCCCGATGGGGGCTGCCCGCTGTCCGGACCGGCCGGAAAGGGGCTCAACAGATGCGTCTGGGGATACCGTCACTCTAGCAACGTGCTAACTTGGCCGTCAATTTGGGAAGTGGGTTGCCACCGCTAATTCCGCGCCCGTAGTTTGTGATCATATTGGTGGCGAACGTCTTAGAATGTGTGAAACTCGTGAGATGACTCTTTAGTAAACCCTGGGGTATGACCCGAGGGGGGATGATCCGGGGATGCGGAGATCCCGGGACCCGGCCCATTTCGGAGCTAGAACCATGCCGGTCCTGTCCGAGCGAACTGAACAGATACTGCGCCACCTGGTGACGGACTACATCACGACGGCCTCACCGGTTGGCTCCGGCGCGCTCACGGAGCAGCACGGACTCAATGTGAGCGCGGCAACCGTTCGCAACGAGATGGTGAAGCTGGAAGAAGATGGCTTCATTCACCGTCCCCACGCCTCTGCGGGCGGAGTGCCGTCCGATAAGGGGTACCGTTTCTTCGTAGAGAGCCTTCCGCCTCAGGCGGTGCCGCCCGGCGAGGCCAGGGAGACGCTGGAGATCGAAATAGCGTCAGTGCGCCGGGAGGTCGAAGAATGGGCCCGGACCATCTCATCTGCGGTCGCTGAATTGATTGGGACCGTCGCTTTCGCCACGCCGCCCAGGCTCAGCACTTTCCGGGTAAAGCAGTTGGAGTTGATCCATCTCCATGACACCTCCGCCTTGCTCGTGCTGATACTCCATGGCGCGTCGGTTCACAAGCTTCTGATCCCCATTGCCGCGCCCAGGCCGCCCGAATATCTGGAGCACACGCGAAATCGCGTCGCGTCGGTGGTTGCGGACAGGACTGCGGGCGAGATCGAGGCGAACATACCTCGGGGCATGGACGCGCTGGAAACGGATGTAATCGACAGCACGCTGGGGGTCCTGCGCTCGGAAGAGACCAGGTCTACCCCGCGCTATGAGTGGCGCGGCCTCTCCGAGCTTCTGGCGCAGCCGGAGTTTGCAGATTCCGGGCAGGGACGCGAGATCGTCGATGTGCTCGAAGGCGGTGAGACGCTCACCGCGGTCGTTTCCGAAGCGCCCACCGATGGCTCGGTCGGCGTCTACATAGGCTCCGAGATGGGCCTGGGCCGAATGCAGGCATTCAGCGTGATCGTCTGCCGTTACGGCCGCCCCGGCGAGCCTGTGGGTACCGTGGGGCTCATCGGGCCGACCCGGTTGCATTACAGCCTCGCGATGCCGGTGGTCAGTCACGCGGCGTCTTTGCTCGGACGGCTATCTGCCGAAGTTGCTCCGGAGGGCGTTGCGTAGATAGCCCGGTGCCCCACATTCCACTTTGCCCGTTCTGCTCGCCTCGGGGGCGCCACCGGAGTCGATTCGTCAAAACACCCACCTCGAAACGGAGTTTCCGGGTACCGCGGCATTCGCGCCTAAACTTATAATGAGACCTTGTGGCCGTGGACTCGCGGCAGTTTCATACTCCAGATATGGGCAGATATGGAACTTGCACAACTATCTGCTCATCGGCAATATCGTGATTAGACGCCTGCTTGCATGACCCTACTTGCATAACCCTACTGGCATGACTACAAAAACTGATTTCTATGAGGTCCTGGGAGTCCCGCGTAACGCGAGTTCTGAGGAGATCAAAAAGGCGTTTCGCCAGCAGGCGCTGAAGTATCACCCGGACCGCAATGACGACCCGGATGCCTCCGCGAAGTTCAAGGAAGCTGCGGAGGCCTACCAGATTCTCAGCGATACTGAGCAGCGCGCTGCATACGATCGGTTCGGCCATGCCGGGGTGAAGAACGGCGCGGGAGCGCAGGGATTTTCCGGCTTTGAAGGTTTTGGCGGTTTTGGCGATATTTTCGACGCGTTCTTCGGTGGCGCAACGCGCACGGGCCCGCGCGCCGGCCGTGACCTTGAATACGAGGTTACGATCAGTTTTGACAAGGCGGCCTTCGGGGTTGAAGAGCGTATAAAGCTGAATCGCGTCGAGGTCTGCGACCGTTGCAGCGGCACAAAGGCAGAGCCGGGAACCGAGGTCATGCGCTGCTCTACCTGTGGCGGATCAGGCCAGGTGCGCCGCCTGCAGCGCAACATCTTCGGGCAGTTCCAGCAAGTCTCGACCTGCAGCACCTGTGGGGGTGACGGCAGAACCGCGGAGACCGTCTGCAAGCAGTGCCGGGGCGCAGGCCGCCGCCGCAGACAGCGGACGATAGCGGTCAATATTCCGCCCGGTGTGGACAACGGCACTCGAATCCGTATTCGGGACGAGGGTGAAGCCGGGGAGCCCGGCGCGCGGTCTGGCGATCTGTATGTCTATATATCGGTCGAGGATCATGAGTATTTCCGGCGCTCAGGCAACGATCTCCTTGTGGGCGTGGAGGTCAACATGGCCCAGGCCGCACTGGGCGGCACAGTAGAAATCCCCACGCTCCAGGGGACGCGGGAGTTGAAGATACCGGAAGGGACTCAGTCCGGCCGCATCTTCCGTGTCCGCGGCGAAGGGATCGCCGATGTGCAATCCGGACGCCGCGGTGACGAGCTTGTTGAAATCATCGTCGCCACCCCTACGAAGCTTTCGAGCCGGCAGAAAGAGCTCCTCGCGGAGTTGAAAGAATCTCTCGGCAAAGATGGCGGCGGCGAGGACGGGATTTTCGGCAAGATCAAAGATCGGATCTCCGGCGGAGGGTAGCCGGCAGCGCGCCAATTTGGTTGCCTGGAGCCCTGGCCCATCGGTCGCTCTTGTTGAAACCGGAGAATGACGCCAGAATAGCGGAGATATCCAGATTCGCTGGCTTGAGTTGAGCATCGAAGCGCCGGGCGAGTATGCCGAAACCATCTCCGGTCTGTTCGCCAGATACTCCGATGGCGCGGTCGCCCTGGAAGAGGCGGGCGGGTACAACCCGGACGAAGGAGAATCGCCACCCACAGACGCGCCCGTGACGGTCAGAACCTATCTGAAGATCGACGACTCCACGGACGACCGCAAAGCCCGCATAGACCTGGGCCTCCGTCTGATCGCTCACCTCTACCCTCTTCCTCCGCTGCAGGAACGGGAGTTGGAGGAGGAGAGTTGGCGCAAACAGGAGTTCGAGCCCATTCGCGTCGGGAAGCGGCTCTTCATCGGCCCGCCCGGCGCGTCGGCCTCGGGCCGGGCGGGCGATCTGTTCATACCGCTCGAGCCGGGGATGGCGTTTGGAACCGGGCATCATCCGACCACGCGCATGTGCCTCCAGCTCGTGGAGTCTCTTGCCAGGCCGGGCGCGCGCGTGCTCGACGTCGGATGCGGCTCCGGAATTCTCGGCATCGCAGCGCTGTTGTGCGGCGCGGGCAGCGTAGTCGGGTTCGACATTGAAGACGAGGCGATTGAGGCCAGCCGCGGTAACTTCGAGCAGGCAGGCCTCGCCGATCAGGCTGCCATTCATCTCGGTACGATCCCCTCGGATGAGGCGCCTGCGGATAGCTTCGACCTGGTTCTGGCCAACATCTCAAGCAAGGTAGTAATCGAACTGGCCCCGGAGCTTTCCGCGTGCCTGTCACCAGGGGGAGCGCTGATCTGTTCCGGATTCATGGAGGAACGGCAGACCGAGGTGGAAGAGGCGCTGGCAATAGCGGGCCTCGCCATCGGAGAGGTATCAGTGGGCGGAGAGTGGGTGGCGGCGGTGGCCCGGGCGAAGTCGTGAGCCCTCACCGCTTCTTCGTCACTGAGCACCCCGCGTCCGGTGAGACGCTCACGCTCTCCGCGAATACATCGCGGCAGATCGCAAGGGCCCTGCGGCTCCGCGTCGGCGATACGATAGTTGTATTCGACGGCTCTGGCGGCGAGTGGCCCGCGGAGATTCAGTCGGCCGACCCCAATGCTGTTTCGCTTCTGGTGGGCGCGGGAGAAGAGCCGGAACGAGAATCGGCGACGCGAGTCACGCTGTCGCAAGCAGTGCTCAAATCGGACAACTTCGAACTTGTGCTGCAGAAGGCGACCGAGCTTGGCGTCGCGGCAATCCAGCCCTTCACATGCGAACGCTCCGTGGCGCGCTCAGCATCCGCGTTCCGGCGGGAACGGTGGCAGCGCATCATCCGGGAGGCGGCCGAGCAGTCCGGCCGGACCATCGTGCCGGAGTTGCTGGAAGAAGCGGACCTCGCAGGCGTGTTCGCCACGCCGGACCGAACCATCATGCTCTGGGAAGAGGAGAGGTCCCACTCGCTTGGCGAGGCGCTTCAGGGCGTGTCGGGAGAGAGCCTGAAACTTATCGTCGGACCCGTGGGCGGCTTCTCAGCGGCAGCGGCCGATTCGGCGCGCGCCGCTGGAGCCGCCGTTGTGGGGCTGGGCCCCCGCATATTGCGGGCGGAAACGGCCGGGATAACGGCAGTTGCACTGGCCCTCTACGAACTTGGCGAGATGAGCGGTTCAACCTGAATTAGCGGGCTAAATTAACGCCGGACTTCCGCCTGCGGAGCGCGGCTCATCAACATCTCCAGCGCCTCGCGCGGATCAAGATCGTCGAACAGCACCCTGGCGGTGAGCGAGGTGATCGGCATGTCGACGCCGTGTTGTGATGCCAGCCCGAGCGCGGCGCGTGTCGTATTGACCCCCTCCGCTACCTGGTCCAGGGCCTCCAGTATTTCTGAGGGCTTCCGGCCTTTCGCAAGCTGCTCACCCACTCCCCTGTTGCGGCTCAGACTGGAGTAGCAGGTCGCCACCAGGTCGCCAAGCCCGGACAGTCCCGCGAATGTCTCCGGCTCAGCCCCCATCGCCACTCCAAGTCGTGTGATCTCAGCGAGCCCGCGGGTGATGAACGCCGATTTCCCGTTATCGCCCATACCCAGCCCGTCGATCACTCCTGCCCCAATCGCGATTATGTTCTTGAGGGCGCCGCCCAATTCAACCCCGATCACGTCTGTGCTCGCGTATACCCGCAGTCGCGGGGTATTCAGAATTGCCTGCGCGGCTTCCGAGGCGTCTGCGGAATCGAAGGCGACCGTGGCCGATGTCGGCATGCCGGCTACGACTTCGCGGGCCAGGTTTGGTCCGGAGATCACGCCTATATGGCAACTGGCATTTTCTCCCAGGGCGTCCCGAATGAGCCGGGTCGGCCGTTTGCCGGTCTCGTACTGGATGCCTTTCGTGGCGCTGACGATGAGCGGCACTTGCTGGAGTTGCCCTCGCAAGCGCTCCAGGTTGTCCGTAACGCTGTTCGTGGGAACCACGCTCAGGGCTAGATCGGCGTTCGCGAAAACCTCGTCCGCAGAATCGCTGATCGTCAGGTTCTCGGGGAATTCGACGCCGGGCAGGAAGCGATGCGCGCGGGCGGATTGGAGGCTGTCGGCCTCGGGGCGGCTGCGCGCCCATAGCGATACTTCATGGCCGTTGCGCGCGAGAACGATTCCCAGAGTCGCTCCCCAGCTCGTGGTCCCTATCACGCCGACGCGGCTCATCGGGATTCCGCCACTTTCTGAATCTTTTCAGGCTCAGGTTGATGGTGTTGGGGGCGTTGGGGGAGGGCGGAGGTCAACTCGTTGGCCAATCTTGTTCTCCTCACCCCTGATTATCCGCCCCATATTCGGCACATGACGCCAGAGTATCAGGGCTGTGCCGCCGGCGGCGTATATCAGATACCCGTTGCCGCCATAGTCGAACGCTAGCACCTGTACGGCCAGCAGCATGAGTCCGGCGCTCGCTCCGATGATCGAGCCGAGCGAAACGTACCGGCTAACGCCTGCCACCGGCGCCCCGACAAGCGTCGCAAGCGCGGCCCAGGGCGACATGACGCCGAGTGCCGCCCAGCCGATTGTCACGCCCTTGCCGCCCCTGAATCCGATAAATACGGACCAGTTGTGGCCGGCCATCGCGGCCAGGCCGGCTATCGCCTCCAGTTCTGGCGTCGGGCCATCGGCGACGATCTTCGCGATTCCGATGGCGACCGCGCCCTTCGTGCCGTCCAGAATCAGCGCCAGCGTCCCGGCCTTCACGCCGGATGTCCGCATTACGTTGGTGGCGCCAACGCCGCCGCTGCCCGTGGACCTCACGTCAACGCCGCTGAATAACCTGCTGATGATGACGCCAAACGGAATCGCTCCCAGCACGTACGCTGCCGGGATTGCGATTATCCAGCCCCAGGGGTCGTTCATATACGGGTGCGGAAATGGAGCCTCAGAGGGGCGCCTGCGAAGCCGAATTCGTCCCGGATCTTATTCTCCAGGTACCGTTTGTACGAGAAGTGTATCCGCTCCGGCTGGTTGACTCTGAACACGAAACTGGGCGGCGCGGTCCGGGTCTGGACGACCCGCGTCATGTGTACGTCTCCCCGGCCGTGAGTGGGTATTGGATGCTCCGCCAGCGCGGCCAGCAAGACGCGTTGCAGATCGCCGGCGTCCACTGTCCGGGTCCACTCTGCGTATACGCGTAGCGCGGCGTCCAGCATTCCCTCAACGCCTCTGCCGCGCACGGCGGATGTGAAGGTGATTGGCGCACCCTCCAGGAACTTCATGCGGAACCGAATGTCACGCACGGCCGACTTCTGGTCAATCTCGTCCTTATCTGCCAGGTCCCACTTGTTCACGACTATCACCGCGCCCCGTGCGGCGTCTTCGATCAGGCCCGCGACGTGAGTGTCCTGAGCGGTGACCAACTCAGTGGCGTCCAGCAGCAGCAACGCCACCTCGGCGCGTTCGATCGCCTGGATACTCCTCAGCACGCTGAACTTCTCAATCCCCTGCCCGGCCTTGCCGCGGCGGCGCAGGCCTGCGGTATCGATCAGCGTGATATCCCGGTCGCCGTACCTGTAGTCCGTATCGACGGCATCGCGCGTGGTGCCCGCGACGGGACTCACGATTGCTCTCGATTCGCCTGTGATGGCGTTCAGCATCGCCGATTTCCCAACATTCGGACGCCCCACGATGGCTATTCTGAGCGCGCCTTCTTCAGCCGCCGGCTCGGGTTGGTTCCCGGCCAGCTTGAGTACCGCGTCCATCAACTCGCTAATTCCAATGTTGTGATATGCGCTTATGGGGATGGGATCGCCTGCTCCCAGCTCGTAGAATTCCGAGACCGTCAGCTCGCGCGCCTCGTTGTCGGCCTTGTTCGCGGCGAGCACGACCGGCTTACCGGTACGCCGTATAGCGTCTGCCGCCTCGTGGTCTTTCGCCGTCACACCTTCGACCGCGTCAACAACGAAGATCAGAACGTCCGCGTCTTCGAGGGCGGTCGAGGTCTGCGCCTGGACAGAGCCGAGCAGCTCTTTTGTGGCTCCCAGTCCGGATACGGACTCGGGATTCAGCTCATCTTCGGCCTCGATGCCGCCCGTATCGACGAGTATGAATCGACTGTCCAGCCAATGGGCGTCGCTCGAGATGCGGTCGCGCGTAGTCCCGGCCACGTCGCTGACGATGGCTGTCCGTTGGCCGAGCAGCCGGTTGAAGAGAGTCGACTTCCCAACGTTCGGGCGCCCGGCAATAGTGATAATCGGCAGCACCATCGCCTCTAGCCCCCCCTCTGGCCCTCAGAAAACAGAAAGTCCAACAGGCCGGCCTGCGCGTGGAGACGATTCTCTGCCTGATCGAACACTATCGCCCGGGGATCATCCATCATCCCCTCGGAAATCTCTTCCCCCGGGTGCGCCGGCATATCGTGCATGAACTTCACCTCCGGATCGGCGAGCTCCAGTAGCTGTTCGTTCACCTGGTATCCGGCAAAATCCTTCTTGCGGACAGCCCTCTCGGACTCCTGGCCCATGCTTGCCCACACATCCGTATAGACAATCGATGCGCCGGACACCGCTTCTTCCGGGGAGTTCACGTACGAGACCGAGCCGCCGGTGCTTCCGGCGATCTCTCCGGCCTTCCGGACCATCTCTGCCGGGAGCTGGTACCCATCCGGGGAGGCTATCTCGATCTGACCTCCGACCGACGCGACAGCAAGCGCCAGGCTGGCCGCGACGTTGTTTCCATCGCCAACGTAGGCGATCTTGAAGCCGGTGAAGCCGCCGCGCACCTCGCGAATGGTCTGGAGGTCGGCAAGCGCCTGGCAGGGGTGTTCGTAATCGGTAAGGCCGTTCACCACCGGCACGGTCGCAGCCGAATCGAACCGCTCGATGGACGAATGCTCGAAAGTCCTGACCACGGCGAAATCCGCCATGCGCGAGACCACCCGAGCGATGTCCTCCGCGGACTCACGGACGTCGATCCCGGTCTCCTCGGGCGAGAAGTAGATGGCGCGTCCGCCAAGCCGCGAGATGCCAACGTCAAAACTAAGCTTGGTGCGCAACGACGGCATTTCGAAAATCAGCACGCCCACTTTGCCTTCCAGGGCATTAGACGGTGTGCCCATCTTCAGAGCCGCAGCGCGGTCCAGCACCTCGATGACTTCATCGGGCGCAAGGTCCGCTACTGAGAGATAGCTCCGCATCTGGTTGTCCGCTGCTGGTGTGTAAATTGAGGAGGACGATTAAGTGTGACGGATGAGCGCTTCAGATGCCTAGGCTACCGGTTTCGCTGTTCCCACAGTAGTCGCCGGGATGGGTATAGTGATGCCGTTTCCTGCGACCGGACCATCTTTCGCCACACCCGCCGATGGGCCAATGGAACAAGAAATTCGTTTTTGCACAGCTCCTGACGGAGTCCAGATAGCCTACTCGGTTGTGGGCAACGGTCCGCCGTTGGTAAAAGCTCCAAACTGGCTGACCCACCTGGAGTTCGAGTGGAGCAGTCCTGTCTGGAGCCACTGGTGGGAGGAGCTGGCGAAGTACCACACCCTCGTGAGGTTCGACCAGAGGGGCTCCGGGCTATCCGAACGAAACGTGCCAGAGCAGTCGTTCGATACCTGGGTCAGCGATCTGGGCACGGTGGTAGACCACATCGGCCTTGACCGTTTCGCGCTGCTTGGCATATCGCAGGGCGGCGCGATAGCGGCCGCCTACACTGTTCGTAATCCCGGCCGCGTAACCCGCATGGTGCTCTATGGGGCGTACGGAAGAGGGCAGGCCAAGCGCGGCGACCGCCTCGAGGAGATGGAGGCGCTGCAAACACTCACACGCACGGGATGGGGGCGCGACGACCCCGCATACCGACAGTTGTTCACGTCACGATTCATGCCAGGCGCCAGTCTCGAGCAGATGCGCTGGTTCAACGACCTGCAGCGGGTCTCAACGTCCGGAGAAAACGCCGCGAATGTGATGGCTGTGATTGCGCAGATCGACCTGTTCCCGATACTTGGCGATATCAATGTGCCGACCCTTGTGCTGCATGTCCGTGGCGATGCCCAGGTCCCGTCCGAGCAGGGCCGGCAGCTTGCCGCCCTGATTCCCGGATCACGTTTCGTGCTCCTCGAAGGCGCCAATCACCTGATTCTCGCAAGCGAGCCGGGGTGGGAGGTAACGATCAGGGAGGTTCGCGCGTTTCTAGGGTCTGGGGACTCTGAAAACGGAGTCCCTGCGAACGGAGAGGATCTGCCCGCGCCCGCCGGACTCACCCGGCGTGAAGTGGAAGTCTTGAAACTGATCGCCGCCGGCCGGAGCAATCGCGACATAGCGGGCGAGTTGTTCATCACCTCCAACACCGTGGCCAACCACGTAAAGAAAATTCTCTCCAAGACCGGCTCGTCCAACCGCACAGAGGCGGCCGCCTTCGCGGTCGACAAGGGACTGCTTTAGCCCTGCTCTGAAGTGGAGGGGGCCATTCGTGGCTATGGCCGGTATGGCCATGGCTACTTGATACCCGCGAATAGATCACCAGATTTGGAGATGTGCGCGGCACTTGCGCGGCCCTAGATTCGTTGTGTCGATTCGCAACGACCAACGTGAGTCAGCGCCCGAGGGGTCCCCACATGTCCATCTTCACGCCCACATTGCCCGCGATGCCAGACCGGCCGCCAGAACGGCTGCAACTTTGGGGAATCAACCGCAAGGCAGCTTTCGCCGGTGTCACCGTCCTCATGGCGTACCTGTTCGCCGGACTGCCGGTCCAGGTTGGCGTCCTCGCTCAGCTCGATCTGACAGCGGCGGAGTCCAGCCGCTGGTTCTTCATCACCTGGATGACCACGGGCCTGTTCTCCCTCGGCCTCGCGCTGTTCACCAGGCAGCCGGTCTCGGTCAACCTGTCGATCCCGGTGATCATTTTCCTTGCCGGCGCCGCCGCTGGATTCAGCCTGCCCCAGATTCTCGGCGCGAATCTCGTTGTAGGGCTGGTAGCCATCGGCCTTTCCGTACTGCGGCTGACGGAGGCGTTCACACGGCTGGTGCCGCCGCCGATCGCCGTTGCCGTATTCGCCGGCAGCATCCTGGCGTTCATGGTGAAAACAGCGAACCTCGCTGTAACCGACCCGGCCGTATCCGGCCCGGTGTTCGGCGGGTACCTGCTCGCGCTGATCGTCACCCGGAGCCATCTTGTGGGAGTAGCCGCTGCTGCTGCATCAGGCTTCGCCGGTATCACCCTTGCCGGCGGCGCGCCTGAGATGGGCGGCGCCATGGCAATGCCGGCGATGGGGCTCTCGGCAATCGAGTTCAACCCTTCCGCCATCATCGCCCTGGGCCTTCCAATCCTCGCTCTCACGGTCGGCGTCGGCAATATCCAGGCGCTCGCCCTCCTGCGATCCGAGGGCTACAAGGCGAAGGCCAACCTGTACGGACTGGCCGCAGGCGCAGCCACCGTCCTTAACGCCCTTGGCGGCGGACATGCAGCGGCGCCGGGCGGCATTGCCGTCGCGGTGGCTTCGGCGCCCGCCGCGGGTCCGAAGGGGTCGCGATTCTGGGCGATCGTTCTCTCTTCCATACCCGTAGTGGCAGTCGCGCTAATCGCGGTACCCGTCATCGTGGCCGTCCAGGATCTGCCGCTCTCATTCACGCTATCGGTCGGCGCGCTGGCCCTGTTGCCTACGTTCAAAGTCATCGCCCGGAAATCCCTGGGAGGCCGCATGCCTGTGCCTGTAAAAGCAGGGGCGATTACCGCTCTGACTGTCGCCGCCATGCCCTTTCAGGCGGCCGGGATGCCGATGGCCTTCTGGGCGCTTCTCGCCGGTGTGCTCGTATCGGTAGCGCTGGAGCACGGCCTGATCTGGCAGACGTGGCGGCCGGGTAGAGCTGCGGCGAACTCCTGTTAGCCAGGCCAGCCGCGGCTCCCGGCTATCCGCCCTCGTAGGTCGGACGTTGCGCTATGACGGCCGGGCAGACGCACTGTAAGCTGCCCTTGCAGTGTGGGCACTGTATCGTCTTTCGCGCGTTCCAGAAGGTCCCTGACCCGGCGCAAATGCAGCACTCACGAGGGTTTGCCGGGGAACCGGGCAGGGTCTTTGACGTCGGCTCTGGCGTCACGGGGGCGTCTCCTGGGCTTGAACTCTACCGCCCGCCCGTTAAGCTGGCTACTCAGCGCCAACATGTCCCCGAATTAACAGCGCCCATGAGTCAACGAACTTACAGACAGGCAAGAGTCAGAATCATCAGGACCCGCTGCACTCGGTTTTCCGACGACCGGCACTGGAAACGGGTGATCGCCACGGTCGAGGACGGCCTAAGCACCGGGAACGCCTGCGCGGTGCTTGTCCCGTACCACCTCAGCCCCGACGGGGACCACTTCGACGCCGAGTTCGCAGGAGTTCTCGCCGGCTCGATACTCGCCGAGGCAGCGGAACTGGAGCGCGAGAAGATCCGCAGGCAGGGACCGGGGAGCGGTCTTTTCAGACCGCGAATCGGCGGCACGGGTCTGTATACCGTTGCTCACCGGAAGCAGCATCGAATGTGATCACTCGAAACGCACCGAGTCGGATGCGGCCGGCCGCCGGTGAGTAGTGGCGCAATTGCCTGAGGCGGGCAGGGAAGCGCCGGCAAGGGAGCGCGAAACCAGAGGGTACCCTGCTCGATCTCAGCGCGCCCGATGCTCTGGTTGCTGAACTTGCAAGGCCGGGCGGCCCATGGCAGTCCCGGGCGGGTGTTACCGTGAGCGCCGCCGGTAGAGTTGCCATGAATCTGGAGGACGAAAGATGCTGAGTGCCGGAGTCGGACGAGCGGACATGACGCCGCCTGTGGGAATTGCCCACGGGGGTTGGGGCGCGGCGATTCACGAGCGCGCCGAGGGCGTGCACATGCCGTTCTACTGCACGGCCCTCTACGTCACCAACGGTGACCTGGAACTCGTGATTGTCGATCTCGACGCGGGCATCATCCCCAATGATCTCGATGCTGCAATTCGCAAGGAAGTGGAGGCCAGGGTCGGGATACCTTCCGACAACCTGCGTCTCTCCGCCACCCACACCCACGCAGGCCCGGGCGCCTATGGCAACCGGTTCATCGAAAAGCTCTCCATGGGCCACTACGATGCCACGGTGTTTGACGCGCTCGTCCGGACGATGACCGACACCATCGTCCGTGCGCACGAGGCGTTGGCACCCGTGCGCATCGCCTACGCGGCCAGCATGACGGACGGGTTGGTGCGCAACCGGGTCTTCGATGAGGGAATAGTGGATCCGGAGCTGCTC
>JADFPB010000035.1 GCA_022562515.1 Chloroflexota bacterium
GTGCACTTCGATGACGCTCCTGATGTACGCGAGGAGGAAAGACTGGCCGCTCGATGGCGTCGAGATCGAGTTGTCACACGACCGTGAGTACGAAGCCGACAACGTGGAGGCCGAGGAAGGCAGCGGGCTGCTGGACGTGATCCGGCGCTCGATCAAACTTCACGGCGATCTGTCCGAAGAGCAACGCGTGCGCCTGGCTTACATCGCCACGCGCTGCCCGGTTCACAAGACGCTGCGAAACGACCCGCAGATCATCGATGATGTAATTCTGGCCGGGTAGTCGGGGCCGGGTAGCTCCGCTGATGCGTGGCGCTGTTACTCTGGACATCTTGAACGTCGGAGGACACGTCTCTCTGACTTAGCCTGCGAACTGGAGATCGATTTGAGCAGCCCAGCCGAAAGCAAGCCCGACAGCGAGACGGCGCCAGCTCCCTCGATGCTCAACGGGGTTCTCGTGGCGGCGGGAATCATCATCGGCTCGCTTGCCACGATTGCCATTCCCATTGTCCATTTCATCAGCGTCCCGTCCGGGCCGTTCATCGCAGGGCTGATTGGAGGCGGAGTGGCAAAGGCCGATGAGGGCAAGATCATCATTTTCGGCCTCTACGTCGCGTTGCTGATGGCAGTGCCGGCAGGGCTGCTCGTTCTGCTCGGGTTCTTGCTCGATGTCAATAGCACGATTCAATGGCTGCTGATCATCGTCGGTTTCGCGATAGTCCCGTACACCTGGTGGGCGGTGACGGTGGGCGCGCTCATCGGCTACCTCATACGCAGGAACGAGGCGAAACAACGGCCAGGCGGCGGCAGCGCCGGTAGTTAAACGCCGGGCGCCAGTCGTCAACTGGGCGTTCCCGTCATGCGCTCGCTCGAGCGCTTGACGAGGGTTGCCAGACCGGAGTGCTTCCGGGCCTCAAGCTCCGGGTCGTCGGCAAGCAGATCCAATGCCTCCGTCTTTGCGAGCATCATTAATTCAACGTCGTTGAGTCTTGCAACCTTGAACTCCACGAATCCACTCTGGCGAGTGCCCACGTAGTCTCCCGGGCCTCGTATCCGGAGGTCTTCCTCGGACAGTTCGAAGCCGTCAGATGAGCGCTCCACAATCGAAAGCCGCTCGCGTGCTTCGGCCCCTGCGCCATCGGACATGAGCAGGCAATGGCTGGCGTATTCTCCCCGCCCAACGCGCCCCCGCAACTGGTGGAGTTGCGACAGGCCGAATCGCTCTGCGCTTTCGATCATCATCACGGTAGCGTTTGCAACGTCGATTCCTACTTCGATGACCGGCGTCGCCACGAGCACGTCCAACTCGCCGGCGTGGAAGCGGGCCATGATCGACTGCTTTTCGCCCAGAGTCATTCGGCCGTGCAACAGGCCAAGTCTCAGGTCGCTGAATTCGCCGGTAGAGAGGTTTTCGTATTCGACTGTGGCGGCGCGCGCCTCGATCTGATCTGAAAAGTCGATCAGGGGACAGACGATGAACGCCTGACGACCCGCCGCGACTTCAACTCGAACGATCTCGTAGCCCGCCTGCCTGTCTCTGGCATTGCGCATCCACCGGGTCTTTATCTTCTGGCGCCCGCCGGGGAGTTCCCTGAGCGTAGACAGATCAAGGTCGCCGTAGAGTGTCAGGGCGAGACTGCGCGGTATCGGTGTCGCAGACATCGCGAGCAGGTGCGGCTTGACGGCCCGCTGCTGGAGGCCGGTCCGCTGCTCCACGCCGAACCGATGCTGCTCGTCGATGACCGCGAGCGCGAGCTTCGGGAACTCCACCGCTTCCTGCAACAGCGCGTGGGTGCCAACGGCGATATCCACACTTCCCTCTGCGATCTGCCGCTGGACTTCGGCCTTGTCCGACGCCCGGAGGCTACCCTCTAGAACCGCGATGCGAACGGGCTTCTCCAGACCCGGCACGTTCGCTGTTCGAATCACCCCCTGGTTGAAAGCGTCGTCTGTGTCGGCGCCAAGCATCCGCGTGATGTTGATGAAGTGCTGGTCGGCGAGAACCTCCGTAGGCGCCAGGAGCGCGCCCTGATAGCCCGCGGCGACAGCGGCAAGCATCGCGGTGACCGCGACGACGGTCTTTCCGCTGCCTACCTCGCCCTGCAGGAGCCGGGCCATCGGCACCGTCTCGCTCATTTCGGCAAGAATTTCGTTCAGGGCCGATTCCTGGTCGGCCGTGAGACGGAAAGGCAGACTTGCAATGAACCGGTCGACGACTCCGCGGCCACCGGGGATCGCGACGCCTGCTGAGCGGTCCTGCCACTCCAGTCGCCGGCGCTGCACCGCGAGCTGGTTTACGAAGAGCTCATCGAATGCCAGCCTTCGCTGAGCCTCCACTGTGTCGCCCGGTGAGCCGGGCAGATGCATGTCATGCACAGCCTGAGTCAGCTTCTGGAAGCCGTGCCGGGTCCGAATCTCAGCGGGCAGCGGGTCTTTGAGCAGCGGCAGTCCGATCTCCAGGGCCTCACTGGTGGCGTTTCGCAGCGTACGTTGTGGAAGGCCTTCAGTCGTAGGGTAAACCGGCAGCATGACTCCGGCATGAACAAGCTCGTCTGCTCCGCCGCTGACGATCTCATACTCGGGATTCTGGAACTGCGCCTTCTCGCGGAAAGCCTGCACCTTGCCGCTGAGCGCCAGCGTCGTTCCCGGCTTGAATCGATCTGCCAGGTAGGCCTGATTGAACCACGTGGCCTCGATGATCCCCGTGTTGTCGCTCAAGACCACGAACGCAGCCCCGCGGCCAATCCGTTTTCGGGATGAGCGGACGACATGGCCTATCACGCTGGCCGTCTGGCCGAATTCGAGCTCGGATATTGCGGTGATGGTCGAGTAATCGATGTGGCGGGACGGGAAAAGGTATAGCAGGTCATACAGCGTCTTCACACCGAGACGGTCCATCTTGATGGCCGTCGGCCGACGTATGAAGCTGAGATCGTCGATGCGCGTTTGCAACTTGACTTTGCCATCGCGGGACGGCTTCTTGCCTTTCGTTGGCCGAGATGGCGCGGCGCGCAGGGGTCGTTTCGCAGCGGGGGGTTCAGGGGTTGCCCGAGGGGGCTTCGCAGTGGTGGCCGGACGGCCTGACCCGACTGGAGGTGAGGGCGCGAGGCCTCTGATTTGCTGTATCCAGGATCGCCTGTCCGTATGGCTGAGCCCGGCGTATCCGCCAACACCTACGGGGGCCTTGCCCAGGATTTCCGCGAGTTCTGCGGCCGATATCTCCAGAAATCGGTCGAGTCCGCCGATTACCGCCTTGTCCGAATAGTCCCGCCGCGCCTCGAGATCAAGAATCTTCAGGAATGAAGCGATCTTTTGCGCGCTCATGAAGCTCGGCCTACGCGCCGCCCGCCTCGAGCCGATCGTCCGCGAGCCAATCTCAAGGAGTTCTGTGCCATGGCGCGTCGCTAAACGGATTTGCTGAGGTAGGCGACACCGATAACACCGGGACCTGCATGCGCTCCGATTACCGGGCCGATCGTCGACATGGCCAGCACGTCTCCGGGAACGAGATCGCCTATCGCCTGCGCCAGGTCTGCGGCTCCGACCGGGTCATTGGCGGCAATGACGGCGGCGCTGTGGAGAGCGCCGACCGACTCAATATGCGCCCTGATCCGTTCGATTCCCTTGCGGCGGCTGCGAGGGCGCTCCAGGGGCTTTACAACGCCTTCATCGATCTGGAGGAGTGGCCGGAAGCGCAGTAGTGTCCCCAGAAACGCGCTTGCCGGGCCGATTCGCCCGCCCCTGCGGAGGTACTCGAGCGTGTCGAGAAGGAAAATCACGCCGGTCCGCGGAACAAGCTCCTCCGCCAGTTCCGTGACTGAATCGAGATCGCGTCCGGCCTGCGCGGCGCGCGCCGCCTCGAGCACGACCAGTCCGATACCCATGCTCACGGAGCGGCTATCGACGATTCTTATGGCCTCCCCGGCGTCTCCCATCTGACCACGTGCCTGGATAGCTGAATCAAGCGTGCCGCTCAACTCGGCCGATATATGAATCGACACAACGCCGTCGAATCGGTCCAGGAGGCCTGTGTACACGTCTATGAACTCGCCGGACGATGGCTGGGAGGTGGTTGGAAATACGTCATCATCAACCAGCCTGGTGTAGAACTCCGCCGCCTGCATCGTTACTCCATCAATGAACTCCTCATCGCCGAAGATCACTTTGAGAGGGATAACGTGTATCCCCAGTTCTTCAAGCGTTTCCGGAGGGATATCGGCGGTACTGTCGGTCACTACACAGACGGACATCAGGCAAACGCCTTCCCGAATACTGGCGCTGCTTACTCGCCAGGTTTATTCACCAGATCTATTCACCAGATCTACTCAATAGATATGAGGTACGGATAGTGTGGCTGGCCGCCATCGACCACCTCCACCTCCCACTCCTGGTGCGCCTCTGACGCGGCTGTCTTGATGCGGGCCGCCTCTTCTTCCGAGGCGCCCTCACCCCGGTAGATAGTAACCAACTCTCCGCCCAGCGACGAATCGGTCATGAGGACAATGGCTACCTCCGCAACGGAATTCCCGGCGGCCACTATCTCTCCGTCCCGGAGCGCAATGGCATCGCCAACACTCACACCGGCGCCGTTCAGCTGGAAGTCCCTGGTGGCAACTGTGATCGCAAGAGAAGAGACCTGGTCGATGGCATCAACCATGTTCGCCGCGTTGGCTTCAAGATCCAACTCGGGGCTGAACGCCAGGAGGGCGGAGACACCCTGCTGCATCGTCCGGGTAGGGAGCACCCAGACACTCTTCGAGGTCAGCGCCTCGACCTGGCCGGCGGTTCCGATGACGTTGGGGTTGTTAGGCAGGATCATTACGTTCGCCGCGCGCGCACTTTCAACTGCATCGACGAGCTCGCCCACGCTAGGGTTCATGCTATCGCCACTTTCATCGGCACTGGTGACGGTGCTGGATGCGCCCATGCCGCTTTCGGTAAATATGCGGTGCATCCCTTCACCGGCCGCAACCGCTACCACAGCCACTTCGAACTGCTCGTTGCCGTCCTCTGGCCCGATCGGCAGCTCCACGGACAGCGACCCCGGAAATGGTGCTTGATCCGCCCGCTCCCGGGTCTGTTCGTTCATGTTGAGAATCGAGATGCTGGAGAGCGTCCCCAGCCCAGCCGCATACGTCAGAACGGGACCGGGATTCAGGGGATGCACGTGAACTTTCACGTTGGAGGCGTCGCCCGCAACTACCGCTGATTCCCCGAGAGAACCTACCTTCTCCCGGATCTCTTCAACCTCCAGGCCGTCGCCCTTGATCACGAAGCCGGTGCAGTACCCATAGTCGACTTCCCGTGCCGATTCGAGGAACTCCCGCAACGCCGTCCCGTCTTCCATGCCCGCCGGGGTTGGGGCGCTCAACTTGATGGCGCCCGATGACTCCCCGCGCAGGTGGCTGAGGGCGCCGGCAAACATCACAGACAGGCCATGGCCGCCCGCGTCGACTACTCCGGCCTTCGCCAGCACATCGAGCATTTCCGGCGTTTCCACCACGGTTTGTTGCGCGTTCGCCGAAACTACAGACAAAACATGGGTCAGCGACTCCGATTCGCGGCATCCGTCGGCGGCCGCGTCCGCGGCGCGGCGGATCACGGTAAGCATGGTGCCCTCGATGGGATTCTGCACCGCGTTGTACGCTGCGACGCTGGCCCGCTTGAGCGCGTCCGCGAATTCAGGGCCCGCCAGGGATTCGCATTTTTCAAGAGCCGCTGAGAGGCCGAAGAAATACTGGGCGAGAATCAGGCCGCTGTTACCGCGGGCGCCAAGAAGAGCGGCCGAAGCCATCGTAGCCGCGACCGCGCCAGCCGATTTTTTGCTCGCGCCCGGGGTCGTTTCAACGACGCTGAAGATAACCGATGCGAGCGTGAGGCACATGTTGGTGCCCGTATCGCCATCCGGCACAGGAAACACGTTGAGCGCGTTGATCTCGGCCTGGTTGTGTTCCACGGCTCTGGTGGAGGCTTCCACCATCGCTACCAGTCCGGTGCCGTCCACCGATGCCGGAAACGCACCGGAGTCTGCTGCTGTCTCGGTCATACTGCTCTGAATTCGGGCTGGGAATTACCGGCGTTGCCACGCAGCTATCTGCGCCCCGCGGCGGGCATGGCCCTGCTTGATGTCTCCGGTTTCAGCATGTTAGCGTAATGTGTTAATAGAACTACCACATGGTGGCCCGGCCGGTTCTGCCTGAGATGCCGGGCCTCCGCTTTTCCAACGTATGCGTCCTACCGCCTTATCTGATAGGCGCGTACATATTAATCCGGACGGGGACAATCATGGCCAAGTGCTCAGTTTGCGGCAAGGGCCCGCAGTTCGGCCACAACCGAAGCCACTCGATGCGCGCCACCAACCGCATGTTCAAGCCGAATGTGTTCAAACGCCGCATGGTTATCGATGGCGAGATCAAAAAGATCAGCATCTGCACCCGCTGCCTGCGCACTGCGGTCAAGCCTCCTCGCAAGTAGCGCGATAAAGAAGCGATCGGGCCGTCATCTCAGCAGGATGGCGGCTTTTTTGCGCCCCGCTTTTCCAGGCGACGTTTTCCAGACGACTACAGGCGTTCGACCGCCAGCCGGAGCGCCCGAATGCCTCCGGCGATGCCGTCCGGATGGCCGAAAACGCCTGAGCCCGAGATCAGCGTCGCGGCGCCCGCGGCCACCGCGCGGGGCGCCGTGTCGGCCTTTATGCCGCCATCCACCGCGATCTCCAGCCTCGGGTGTGATACGGCGATCTCCCGTAGATCGGCGATCTTCGGCAGCACCTCGTCCATGAACGGCTGCCCGCCGACGCCGGGCACAACTGTCATGACCAGCACGCGGTCGACAAGCGGCAGGGCGTCAGCGATCTCCGAGAGCGGTGTGGCAGGTCTCAGTGTGACGGCCGGGCGCATGCCGGCAGCTCCGATGGCCTCTATCGTTTCTGTGAGATCCGGACATGCCTCTACGTGCACCGTCATCGTGAGCCCGGGCACCGCGGCGTACTCCGGAACGAAGCGAATCGGGTCATCGACCATCATGTGGACGTCGATCGGCAGCTGCGTGTGCCGCCGAACCGCTTCGAGGACCACGAAGCCAAAAGTGATGCCGGGAACAAACTTACCGTCCATGACATCAAAGTGGATCTCGTCTGCGCCGGCAGCCTCGGCCTCCGCCACCTGCTCACCAAGGCGGGCGAAGTCCGCGGAAAGAATCGAGGGGGAAATCTTTATGGACCCCACGGCTCAGGCGTCTTTCGCGGCGGCCAGCCTGTCGCGGGCGGCCTTTATCGCCCCGGCCACGCGCGCCGGGGCTGTTCCGCCCGGCACGTCGCGTGCGGCAACTGCCGAATCCACCGTCACGTTCAAGACGTCCTCGCCGAACAGATCGGAGGCCGCTTTATAGTCGTCAAGGCTCAGGTCACGCAGGTATTTTCCTGCCGCAACGGCCTTATCCGTGAGTTCCGTGACGACAATGTGTGCCTGCCTGAACGGCATCCCCTTGCCCACGAGATAGTCGGCGACATCAGTAGCGAGCACATAGCCGGCCTCTGCCGCCTCGCGCATTTTCTGTGGCTGATATTTAGCCGTCGAAATCATGCCGGCCGCGACTTCCAGCGCGCTTAGAACGGTGTCCGCGGCGTCGAACAGCCCCTCTTTGTCTTCCTGCAGATCCCGGTTGTAGGTCAGCGGCAGTCCCTTCATGGTCGTCATTGACGCCATGAGATGCCCGACCACGCGACCCGTCTTGCCCCGCGTTAGCTCGGCAAAGTCCGGATTCCGTTTCTGCGGCATCATGCTCGAGCCGGACGTGTAGCCATCCGAGAGTTGGACGAAGCCGAACTCGTCTGACGACCAGATGATCATCTCTTCCGCCAGCCGGGAAAGATGGATCATGCAGACAGCGGCGGCGTAGTTGAAATCCAGGGCGAAGTCGCGGTCCGAGACTGCGTCCATGCTATTTGCGCTAATGGCCCCGAAACCCAGCTCATCGGCAACTGACTCGCGGTCAATCGGATACGGCACGCCGGCCAGGGCGCCACTGCCCAGGGTCATCACGTCGGCCGCAGCCCCGGCGGCGGCAAATCGTGCTGCGTCTCGATCGAGCATCTCGAAGTATGCGAGCAGATGGTGGGCCAGCAGCACCGGCTGGCCTCGCTGCATGTGCGTGTAGCCGGGAAGTATCGTCTCGATATGGTCTTCAGCCCGGTCGAGCAACGCGCGCTGCACGCTCCGAACGGCGGCCACCGCCTCCAGAGCCAGGCGCTTGGCATACAGCCGAGTGTCCGTCGACACCTGGTCGTTCCGAGACCGCGCCGTATGAAGGCGGCCCGCCGCGTCGCCGATCAAATCGAAAAGCCGGGCTTCGATGTTCATATGGAGGTCTTCCAGATCGTTCCGCCAGGGGAATCGGTCCTCGGCGATCTCGGTCTCAATCGAGCGCAGTCCGTCAACGATGCTGTCTGCGGCGGTTGTATCGATGATTCCCTGCCGTGCGAGCATCCGGGCGTGAGCGACAGAGCCTGCGATGTCCTGCCGGTACAGCCGCCGGTCATAGTGGAGCGAAACGGTGAAGTCAGAGGCAAGCTCTGAGCCCCGCGCGCTCGCGGCCGGATCTGGCTTTTGGTCAGGGTTCTGGGAAGACATAGTGCATAAGATTGTACGCGGGCCGTGGGCGCGATTGGATTGAGATTGGGCCGCGGTGATTGTTGACTAGCGCACCCGGCACAGGTAGCGTCGATATTCGTCGGGCGCGCCGCAGGAGCGCGTCCGCAACACAGATTCGCAATATTGTTTCAAGGAGACCAGTCTCTCAACGAGACCAGTCTCTCAACAAATGAAGGAAAACTCCGTTGAACTGGCGAGAAGTACTGGAAGCCCGAGGCCCGCACATCGGCGGGGCCGTTTCCGGCGGCCTGGATAGCTGCACCGTCACGCACTGGCTCAGTGAAAAGGGCTTCCGCGTTGAGGGCTTCACGGTCGACCTTGGCCAGCCGGACGAAGAGAACGTTGACGCCATCGCCGACCGGATGCTCGCCTGCGGCGCCGAGGCCGCGCACATCGTCGCCGGCAAAGACGCGCTGGTCCGCGAGGGAATCAGGGTAATCCAGGCGCAGGCGCGCTACGAGGGCGGCTACTGGAACACCACCGGCATCGCACGGCCGGTGACGACGAAGGCCATCCTCGACGAGATGGCAAAGCGCGATATTCCGGTGCTGTTCCACGGCGCCACCGGACGCGGCAACGACCAGATGAGGTTCCAGCTCGCGACCAATTTCCTTGCCCCCGACGTTGACGTATACGCGCCGTGGCGGGATAACGAGTTTCTCGAGCGGTTCCCGGGGAGGGCCGAGATGATCGAGTACTGCGAATCCTACGACCTGCCCATCAGGCCGGCTAAGGAGTCCCGATATTCCACCGACGCGAACATTCTCGGCCTCACGCACGAGGCGGGCGACCTGGAGGACGTCTCCATCCCACCGTTCTTCGTTGAGCCGGGCATGGGCGTCTGGGCGTGGGACGCTCCGGATACGCCCCAGAGTGTGTCGATTCGGTTCGAAGAGGGCCAGCCGGTCGAGTTCGACGGCGTGAAGCTGGATCCCGTGGCGATGTTCGAGAAGGCCAATGCCACCGGCGGCGCGCACGGAGTAGGCATCGGCCTGCATGCCGTCGAGAACCGGTTCGTGGGAGTGAAGTCGCGCGGCATCTACGAGGCGCCCGGCATGGAGCTGCTTGGCAGGGCTTACGAGTACCTGATCCAGTTCATCTACGACCGGCGCACGCGGGAGCAGTTTGACGCCCTCTCACGCCACCTCAGCGCCCAGATCTACGAAGGCTACTGGCTCGATCTATCCACCCACTCGTCGCTCGCCGCGCTGGATTCCATGTCGAAGCTTGCCACCGGCACGATCGCGGTTCGCCTGTACAAAGGAAACGTCTACTTCGAGACGGCTGATGTCGACCGGTCGTCGATGCCGCACGGCCTGTACACATCGGCTGGCTCTATGGAAGATACGTCAAGCAAGCCTGGAGCCGAGCCGCAGTACGACCACGAAGCCTCGGAAGGCTTCGCACAGGTGATACAGGTGCACGCTCGGACGGTTGGCAAGAGGCAGCGCGGAGGATACGCGGAGTAGCCGGTATTGAGCGACAAAGAGAAATCAGACTGGGAAGAGCGATACAGCTCGGGATCCTATAAAGCGCGGCCATGGCCGTCGGACCTGCTGGAAGAATGGCTGCCCAGAATGCCAAAAGGGCGCGCCCTTGATATCCCGTCGGGTACGGGCCGAAACGCCCTGTACATGGCGGAGAACGGCTTCGAGGTCGATGCGGTCGACATATCGGGCTCGGCGTTGGAGATCCTGAACGAGTCCGCCAGGGAGCGCGGCCTCCGGATCCGCTGCCACGAGATCGACCTGGACCAGGGATCGCCTCCCGAGCCGCCGTATCAGCTGCTGGTCAGTTGCTTTTTCCTGAACCGCAACATCATCCCCCGGATGAAAGAGTGGGTCGCAGACAACGGCTTCATCGTGTTCGAGCAACACATGGTGACTCCGCTAGAAGTGCATGGCCCATCCACTCAGCAGTGGCGGGTACAGCCCAATGAGCTTCTAAGGCTGTTTGCCGACTTCCGCGTGGTCCACTACGAGGAAGGCATCTTCACGCATCAGCGCGACGGCGCCGAGCGGACAAACGCGCTGGCGCGGCTCGTGGCCTGCAAAGGGGAACCGGGCTACTAGGTGGCAGCGGCAGGCGGCTGAGTTTTCCGAGCCTACAGTTCTCGGGTGTTGCGAAGGTCCGCGGACGCTCCCGAAGGCGGTTCGGACTCCGATTCGACATGTACGCGCACCGGGGACAGACGCAGTGGCTCTGCCCTCTCTCTGAGCACCGAAGTCATTTCCGGAACGCTCAGGTAAGCCTGCGCTCGGCGTCTAAGGCCCGGTGTCCAGCGCCTGCGTGTCAGGTAGCCGACGACCAGGAGAAGAGCCACGCCGAAAGGCATATATGCGACCGCGAATAGCACGAGGACGATGATGGGAATGACAGCCAGCGCGGCCGCCATGAAGCTGAGCGTACCCACTATTCCAAGGCGCTTATCGAGTGATTTGTGCGGGGCCGGTTTTCTCTGCATCGCCATATATCCAGACTCGTTATGTTGACCACAGGGTACTACGTTAGATCACTTTCTTCAGTTCCGGGTTCAGTTACAACTGCGATTGCCGCTGTCGGGATTGGTACCAGCCTGCATCCTCAACGAAAAAATCACCCGGAAGTATCCAACTCGTTTCCGGGTGGCTTTTTGTATTGCACCTGTGTCTCTGGACCGATCGCCGGCTGCTAGGCGGTGACCTTTTCCAGTGCCTTATCGAGAATGTCGATCGCCTCGTCTACCTCTTCACGGCTCACGTTGAGCGGCGGCATTAGCCGGAGTATCGTCGGCCTGATCGCGTTGAGCAGCAGGCCGTTTGACTCGGCTTCTGTAACTACGTCGGGCGCGATCTCTTTTGTCATCTCGATGCCGATAAGCAGGCCGGGCCCGCGTACATCGGTGATGAAATCGTACTTCTCACGCAGCGCGATGAGCTTTCCGGTCACGTATTCGCCTGTCGCAGCCGCCTGTGAAGGAATATCCTCGTCGACGATCACTTCGGCCGCCGCTGCTCCGGACGCAGTCGTCAGCGCGTTGCCGCCGAAGGTCGATCCGTGGTCTCCCGGCTCGAGGACGGAGAACTCCTCCTTGCAGAGAAACGCTCCCAGCGGCGCCCCCGCCCCGAGCGCCTTCGCAAGGGTCATGGCGTCCGGCTCAACCCCGTAGAGCTGGTGGCCGAACAGCTTCCCGAGCCGCCCCATCCCCGTCTGGACTTCGTCAACGATGAACATGATGTTCTTCTCGTTGCACCAGTCCTGGACTTTCTGGAGATAGTCGTCTGCGGGAACGTTCACACCGCCCTCGCCCTGGACCGGCTCCACCATCACTGCGCATGTCTTATCGGTCGTCGCAGCCTTGATCGCGTCGATGTCGTTGTAGTCAACGTTGACGAAACCGGGCATGAGGGGAAGCCAGTTCTCCTGGTAGGCGGCCTGGCCCGTCGCCGCCATCATCCCCAGAGTGCGGCCGTGGAACGAGTTGTTCATGGTGATGATCTCGTAGGCGCCGTTCAGCCTCGTCTTACCCCACTTGCGCGCAAGTTTGGATACGCCCTCGTTCGCCTCAGCCCCGGAGTTGCAGAAGAAGATCCGGTCCATGCACGAGTTGTCGATCAGGATCTGGGCCAGCTTGAGCTGTGGCGTGGTGTAGAAGAGATTCGACATCTGGTTGATGAGGCCGGCCTGCTCGCGTACCGCCGCCACAACGGCGGGGTGGGAGTGGCCGATGTTCAGAACAGCCCAGCCGGCGGTGAAGTCCAGATACGATTTGCCATCGTTATCGAACACACGAGTGCCCTCGGCGCGAACCAGAACCATCGGGCGTCGATTCACGATCTGCATGTAGTACTTGGCTTCCAACGCCTTGTATTCAGACGTACTCGTCATGTTCTTTTCCCTCTCTAAGGTTTCAATCTGATCCGGCATCCCGGCGGGCAGTCCGGTCAGGGCCTCAAATTGAAACGCGAGCGGCGATTATAAGCGCCCTCATGTCCCTGAGGCCTGGTTGCGGCCTAAATAATGCGCGTGCCGACGTCCCGCCCCTCCACGCAGGCGATCAGTGAACCGGCAACCCGGCCGTCGATGATGTGGCCCGTCCGCGCAGTCTCCAGCGCCATGATGCATGCCTCGATCTTGGGGATCATGCCACCGGCGGCGATTCCGATGGCGATCAGGTCGCCAGCCTGTCTTTTTGTCATTCGCGGGATGAGACGGCGATTCACGTCCAGCACCCCGGCTACGTCAGTCTGGAAGATCATCTGCGCCGCCTCCAGCCGACGGGCAATATGCCCGGCAGACGTATCTGCGTTGATGTTCAGGATGGCATCGCCGGCGCCCGTCGCCTCGATATTTGTCGCAGCGGGAGCGACTACTGGGATCATCCCCGCATCCAGCGCGGCATGAATCGGTGCAGGATCGACTTCGACTATCTCCCCGACCAGCCCGAGATCTTCACTCAGCACACGCGCTTTCAGCATGCCGCCGGAGATCCCCGAAAACCCGATAGCCCTGCCACCCAGACCGTTGAGTTCCGCCACGAGCTGCGTGTTCACCAGCCCGCACAGCACGGCCACGGCAACGGCCAGGGTCTCCGGATCTGTCCGCCGCAGTCCGCGTACGAACTCCGGCTTAATTCCTAGCCGCTTGACCCAGTCCGATATGACGGCGCCGCCACCGTGGACCACAACCGGCTTGAAACCGCGCCGCGCCAGTTCGATGATGTCCGGGCTGGTACTGTCGCCCTCGCCCAGCGTGCTGCCGCCGACCTTGACGACGACGATCTCGCCGGGCACAGGCGGCCCGTATCTGCTCACCCCTGATTTGTTCATCAAAGGGCCGGCTCCCCCTGGAATACGGGGGGTCGGGGTGGCCCGAAGCCTGACCGTGCCGCCATTATGTTCGGGCCCTGAGTCGAGCTATCCCGGCTACGTGGTGTAAGCGGAGTTGAAGACGACGTACTCCTCGGTGAGATCGCAGCCCCATGCTGTCGCGTCCCCGTCGCCAACGTTGAGGGCCACACGAAGATACACCTCGGGCTGGCCCAGAGCCTGCACTACGGACTCTGCGTGGAAGGGAATGGCCGCCCCGGATTCCACGATCTGAATGTCATTGATAAATACCTGGATCTTGCTCTCGTCCAGCGGAATCTCTGTCTTGCCGAGCGCCATCAATATCCGGCCCCAGTTAGGGTCGCGCCCGTAGACGGCGGTCTTGACAAGCGGCGAGCTGACGATCGATCTCGCCGCCAGCCGGGCGTCATCAACCGAATGCGCGCCGGTCACCGTCGCATCGATTAGCTTCGTGGCGCCCTCACCGTCCCTCGCCATCTCCCGTGCCAGGTGTATCGCCACATCCCGGACTGCCGCCGCGAACGTATCGGCAGCATCGGAGCCGGCCTCGATAGGCGAATTGCCCGCAGCCCCGTTAGCCAGAAGAATGCACGTATCGTTCGTGCTCTGGTCCGTATCGATGTCGACCAGGTTGAAGGAGACATCCACGGCATCGCTCAGCACCTGCTTCAGGAGGCCGCTGTCGACCGCGGCGTCCGTAGTCAGAAACGCCAGCATCGTGGCCATATTGGGATGGATCATCCCGGACCCCTTGGCGATGCCGCCGACCGTGACCGTTTTACCGCCCACCTCGAAAGAAACTGCGCGGGTCTTGAGCCTCGTGTCGGTGGTGATGATCGCCTTAGCCAGATCCATGCCGCCATCGTCGACCAGCTCAATCTCTGTCATGTGGGCGCGTAGCAGGCCCATCGGCAACTCGACGCCGATGACGCCGGTGGAGCAGATCAGGACCTCTTCGGGCCTTACCCCTGCCTGGCTGGCGGCCAGGGAGATAACTTCCCTGGCGTCAATGATTCCGTGTTCGCCGACCGAACAGTTTGCGTTCCCGCTGTTCACCACGACCGCCCGAAATTTTCCGCCGCCCTGAATGGCTTCCCGCGACAGGGTGACTGAAGGCGAAAGGATGCTGTTCTGGCTGAACGTGGCGGCCGCGTCGCACGGTGAATCGGACACAAGAATTCCCAGATCAAGCTTGTCCGGGCCCGGTGTTTTCAGACCCGAATATACCGCTCCCGCGCGGAAGCCTGCCGGGCTGGTGACTGTTCCGTTTTTAACTTCGGTTAGCGGGGGGGTTAATTGGGGTGTCATCAACTCAAAAAAGGGCTTTTTCAAATACGTATCCGCTATGAAAATCGAATGGGCAACTATAGCATACGGCGGGTCGCGTCCCGGCAGATGAAAAGCTAATTAATACATGTCGCAAAGAGGGCGCGGCAACCCCCCAGAAAGACAGCAAAAATGGAACTAACCGGCCCCCACATACTGGATACGCCGGCGCCTTACGCCCGCCACGACCCCACTGGAATGGGGGCCAGGCTTCTATCGCTTCCTGAACAGGCAAAATCGGGATGGCTTCTTGGCGAAAAGTTCGGGGAGGCCTCAGAGTCGGTCGAGTCAGTGCTAATCGCAGGCATGGGCGGGTCGGCGATCGGCGGCGAGATGATCAAGGACCTTGCCGATCTGGAGAAAAACAACGCACAGATCGCGACATGGCGCGACTATGGGCTGCCGGGCTGGGTGGGCGAGCGGACGCTCGTCGTCGCCGTGAGTGTGTCGGGCAAGACGATAGAGACCCGCTCGGCTTTCGCCACCGCCGGTGAACGCGGCGCCCGGCGAATCGCGTTGACCGGCCCCGGGCCGCTGCTTTCGGAAGCGCGCGGAGCCAACGCCGATTACGCCGAGATCGAGTGGGGGGCAGAGCCGCGTGCAGCGCTTGGATACACCTTCGTGGCACCCTATAGAGCCCTCCAGCGCCTTGGCGCGCTGACCGACGCGTCAGGCGATTTTGAACCGGCGGTAAAAGAGCTCGAAGATCTCGCGGAAGCCATGGCCATCGAGTCGGCTGTTGACGATAACATCGCCAAACAGATCGCAATTGAGCTCGGCGACAGCCTCCCGGTCATTCTCAGCGCCCGCCATCTTCTCGGCGTCGCCATGCGCTGGAAAACCCAGTTCAATGAGAATGCAGACGCGTGGGCGGCTTGGGAAGCGGTGCCTGAGGCCGGGCACAACATGATCCAGGCCGCGCTGGGCGGCCATACCCCTGAGGGCTCGCTCTATGTCCTGGCCCTCAAGCCGGCGAGCCTTTCCCCCGCCGTGTCTGAGGCAATCGACACCAACCTGCAATTGCTCTCGGAACATCACGTTCCCAACCTCGTTCTGGACATCGCCGCACCGAATCCACTGGGAGAAGTGCTGTCTGGCGCCCTGATGGGCGATATGGTTAGTTACTATGCCGCGATCCTGCATGAGCGGAATCCATCAACCACCGCTAACCTGGCGGAGATGAAATCCAGGCTGGACCCCATGTCAGGCGAACGATCATGAGCGACTTGAATTAGAGGCGTTTTGGCAATTCAGCGTTCATACGCGAACCCAGTGGACCTGGCGCTCCTCTGGGGGATTCGGGCCGGCCTGCTTGCGCTGCTCGTGACACCGCTGATCGTCACGCCGAGCACGATATTCCCATTCATCGTCGGCAAGGCCCTGTTTGCCCGCACAGTCATCGAGATCGTGCTCGCGCTCTGGTTAATCCTGCTGATCCGGCGACCCGAATACCGGCCGGTCGCCTCGACGCTGGCCGTCCTATTCGGGCTGTTTCTTCTGGGCGCACTAATCTCCGGCCTGTTTGGCGTCAGCCCCCAGCGCTCGCTCTGGAGCAATTACGAGCGCATGACGGGGGTTTTTGACCTCGCCCACTGGTTCGCGGCGCTGATGATCATGATGACCGTCGTCAAAGGGGCGCTCCAGTGGCGTATCTATCTCTCAGCGCTGCTTGGCATGACCATAATCATAGGCTTCCTCGGCATCCTGGAAGCCAACCAGGCGACCTGGAGCCTCTTCATCTGGCTGCGCGGGCTCCCGGTGACCCGCCTGGAGATCAGTCTCGGGAACGCCACATACGTCGGCGCTTTTGGCATGGTGGCGACGCTCATCGCTTTCGGCCTGTTCGCCGACCTGTTCTGGCGACCGAAGAACCCGGCCGAGCCGGCCGCTCAGGCGCCACAGCGAGGTAGCAGGCGGAGGCGGCGCGCTGCGCTGGCATACGGTGCGCAGCCGGACCTCAGCATCACCAGGCTGGCGCTCGCCGCGCTCTACCTGGGCGCTGCCGCAGCCGGTGCGTTCATGATGTTCGGCTCGGGCTCCCGGGGCGCATTCTTCGGGTTCGGGCTCGGACTGGGGCTGGCGGGTGTCGCCTACGCCATATGGGGCACGGAACGCTGGATCCGGCTGACCTCAAGAGCCGGAATCGTGCTACTGATCGTTTTGATCGTGCTATTTCTCAGCCTGCGTGGAAGCGCGCTCGAAGGACTGAGCGGCATCGCCCCGATCTTCGACCGCACCGTAGGGGAAAGCGGGACCGAGCGCGACAGTTCTGCCACCTCCAGAACGATAGGGACGCAAGCCGCGGTTGAGGCCTTCGCCGATCGGCCCATCGTTGGCTGGGGCTACGAGAATTTCGCCACCGTCTGGAACCGCAACGTCGACAGTGGCGATTTCACCGGGCCGTTCCCGGAATTCGACCTGGCCCATAACAAGCCGGCAGAAATTCTCGCCACTACAGGGATTCTCGGATTCCTCCCGTACGCGGGCTTCTGGCTATGGGTGCTCTGGGTGGGGATCAGGAAGGTCCGGGCAAAGACCGAGACACAGATGATCGATCTCTTCGTTACCGCCGGCATTCTGGCCTTCCTCGGGCATCTTCTCTTCCTGTTCGACACGACATCCACGTTCCTTCTGCTGATCATCATGATGGCGTTTGCGGCATCAGGCGAGGCCAGAGTGGCGGCGCGCGCGTCCGAGCATATGCAGGGCGATCACCTGGCGCCGGCTGGGGCCGGCGCTGCGGGGCCGGCGCCGCAGTCGGCAGGCGGATCCAGACGGAGGCGAAGGGAGGCACGGTCGGCGGAGTCTGCGACAGGGGAGGAATCGTGGAGCGACGTCTGGGCGCGTGTGGTCGCCCCCACGGTAATCGCGACCGTCTTGTTTCTGAGCCTGGTGTTCATCCAACTCC
>JADFPB010000218.1 GCA_022562515.1 Chloroflexota bacterium
CGAACTGCTCCCTGAATTCGGCGAACTGGGTTTGGGTGCCGCGGCACCGAGGACGAGTCGGCGGAAGGCGCTCATAGCCCCGTCGCCCTCGCCTATCCAGCGGCCGCAATCTGCGGATCTGCGAACGCGGACCCCCGCGCCTAGAAAGCCCTCTGGCGACGACGCCGATAGAGGACGAAGCCAACGGCGCCAAGCGGCCCCCAGATCGCACTCAGAATTCCCATCCATATGAGCACTCGCAATGTCACGTTGCCTATGGACGAGAGCACCCTGACCGCGTCCCTGCTGGTATCGCCGGCGTCGAGCCCATACCCCACCAGACCCGGCGCCTCAACCACACGGACCTGCGTCGTGCTCGAGCCTTCGGCCTTCCCCGCCTCACTTTCGCCGGTTACTTTCAGGGTCGCGGTGAACGGGAACGGGCGGTGATTGGAATAAACGTGAGACGCGGCTGCGGTGGTGACGCCCGGCGCCAGTTCTCCCGCAACCGGCGCCGAGCCGTCGCCGAAATTCCACTCAAATGTCAGGTTATCCAGGCCTTCCGGCCGCGTAAACGAGCCGATGAACTCGACTTGTTCCCCCGCTTCCGCCGTCACATCGTTCCCGGCGAAAATCTCGATCGCGGGGATTCGGCTGACCGTCGCGATCAGGGTATCCGAGCCTTCCGCGAGGCCGGCTTCGCCGCTGCCGGTGATCTCCACCGTGACGATGAACGGGGAGTCGGTATCGTCGCCATAAACGTGACTGACCGGCGCGGCGATGAGCATGCCCTCCTCCAGTGTCGGCGCCGTCCGGAAGACGGGAACCGGCTGGATTCCGTCGCCGAAGTCCCAGACAACTTCAAAGTCCTCGATGCCTTCGGGCGGTCGAAAGGACACCCGGAACCGGGTGGAGCGGCCGACGGCCAGGGTCAGGTCAGGACCGGCATCCACCACCATCTCGATCGGGACCGCACGGAGGTCAACGCTCACCAGCGAGAACGCGGAGGTCTGTTCCAGCAACGTTAGGCGTCCCTTAAGGCGCTCAATGTCTGCCTGAACGTTCGTCAACTCGGTCTGCACCCGGATGGCGTCCTCCACCTTGTCTGCTCGCTCAAAAAGCTTGAGTAGCGCCGCCACCGTGGCTTCCAGGGTCCGGACGCGCGCAGTGGTATCCGTGTACTCGTCGGTGAAGTCCTGGCTGGTAGCACTCTCGGACTCCACCTTGGCGGCCAGCGCCCGGAAATCCGTGAGCACCTCGTCCAGCCGCTCGGCCGGCACACGGACCGAGATCGAGCCGCGATGCTGCGCACTGCGCTCCGATGAGACAACCCATCCTCCAAGGCTCTCCGAGATGGACGAGATCGCTTCGATCGCAAGGGTTACATCATCGACCTGAAGCTCCATACTGACAGTGCGTACGATGATTCGCTGCTGCGCCGCCACGGCCGCGACCTCCCGGTCGAGCGCCGTGCTCAGCGAGGAAGCGCCTCCCGTGAAAGTAGTGTCAAATCCACCCTCGGCACGAAGAAGAGCCGGCGCGGGCGTGGCGGCCGGCGCGGGCGTGGCGGCCACCCTGCTCTGAGTGACAACTCTTTCGACCACAACTGTCGCAACAACGGTTGTTCGCTGTGGACCCGGTCGCCCAGGCGCGCCAGGGGCACCCGCGGCGGCGGATTCAGATATGGCATCAAGGCCGCCACCACAGGCAACAGCGATGCCGAGAATCAGAAATATTCCGAGTGGCGAAATCCAGGTCCGTCTTGCCGCCATGACTTCATCTCCTCCTGCTCCGAAACAACGTGTGCTGAATCGGTGGTAAGGAGTCCGAACGGCGGATCTGGGTCGCCCACCGTCCACCTCACCGGGCACAACCCCCAGGGCCGATTTCCCTGAGGGTCAGTCTACAGAAGAAACGAAAGAACGCTTCGATTCGTTCCCGCAGCAGGCCGCGCCGCGCTACCGCGACGGCCTGCACCTTCTCGAGGAACGAGGCATTCGCGGTGGCGGCGAGGGCAGGCTTCCCGGATATGGAGACCCTTCGTCGAATCTCAAGATGCAGACGGGTTCGTAGCGCTGATGAGACGGGCCGTAGGCGCAGTCTCAGTTTTACGTTCTAGTTTGCTAAAATCACAGTTCGGCTACCCGAACTGCTCCCTGAACTCGGCGAAGTACTTCTTCGTGCCGACGCTGCCCAGCGCAAGCAGGCTGGATACGTTCATCATCCGGTAGCCCTCGCCTATCCAGCGGCGGCAGTCTTCCGGGTCGCCGAACGTGGTGGCAAGCGCCTTGCCGGTGCCCTTCATCTTCGTCGCGACGTCGGACATGATCTGCTCGACCCTGTCGTGGTGTATCTGGCCGGGAACGCCGAGTGAGGCAGACAGGTCGGTCGGGCCGACGAGCAGGACTTCGAAGTGCTCGAGCTTCAGGGTCTCATCGACCTTCTCGTAGGCCTCGATGCTTTCCATCTGGAGGATGAGGATGGTTTCGCTATTGGCGTGCTCGATGACGTCGGATGCCGGGATGCCCATCATGGACGCGAAAAACGGCGCGATGCCGCGCTCGCCGATCGGCGGGTATTTCGCATATTGGATCGCTTCTGCCGCTTCTTCGGGGTTGTCGATCTGAGGCACCATGACGCCGGTTGCGCCGACGTCATACGCCTTCTTGATATCGCCGGGATTGTTCCATGGCACTCGGATCACGCCGGCCACTCCGGCCTGGCGGGCCATGACGCATATGGCGCCGATCGACTCCGTGCCGAAGGGGCTGTGCTCCTGGTCAATCCAGACCCAGTCGGGGTTTGTCTGATAGATGACCGCGGCGACGTGTGGCTCCCGAGAGAACATGCTTGTGCTGAGCAGCAGATCGTTGTTGCTGATCTTCTTGCGGATATCGCTCGGGTACATACGGTGAGTCCTGTCGCTAAAGCTATTGATGCGGGGGCAACGTAACCGATGCGATGGCGATGTCAAGTAGCCGCATCGGGAGGAAATCGGATCAGTTTTCAGCCTCTATACGCTGGACACCCTGGTCGAAAGTCAAGACGTATAGTTCGCCCGCCGCGTCCTGTGCGAACGATGAGATCGACCCGGCGGCCGTGGCGATTTGTCGCTGTGCGATCACCTCTCCGTCTGCGTATCTGAGGCCCCAGATGCGGCCCGAGCAGAAGTCGCCGTATACGTACGCACCCTGGAGATCAGGAATCGCGCTTCCGCGGTAGACGTATCCACCGGTTATCGAACACCCCAGGGAATGGTCGTAGACAAGGACCGGCTCGGCGAGGCCGGACCTGTCGCAGCTTGACGACCTGAAACAGTCCGTGCCCTCGGTGATGTTCCAGCCGTAGTTGCCGCCCTTCACTATCAGGTCGATCTCCTCGAGGCGCTGCTGGCCGACATCTGCCAGCCACAGGTTTCCGCCAGCCTGATCAAATGAAAATCGCCACGGGTTTCTCAGGCCGTACGCCCAGATCTCGCCGCGACTATCCGGCTCGCCTGCGAACGGGTTATCGGCAGGGATGCGGTAAGCGGCGGCATCGCCGGAGACGTCTATACGCAGGAGAGAGCCAAGCAGCGTGGACCTGTTCTGGCCGTTGCCCGTCGGGTCGCCGCCGCTTCCGCCGTCTCCCAGCCCGACGTAGAGAAATCCGTCCGGGCCGAATTCGATCATGCCCCCGTTGTGGTTGGGAAACGGCTGCTTGATCTCCAGCAGGACCTGCTCGGATGATCCGGTTTCTTCTGGTCCGCCCGCGCTGTGATGGAAGCGGCTGAGGACCGTACGGCGCGGGGATGACGCGGAGTAGTAGGCATAGAACCGTCCGTTGGACTCGAATTCCGGGTCGAACGCCATGCCGAGAAGGCCCTCTTCCCTGCCGTTGGTCCGCACGCGGCCGGTGATGTCGAGGAAGAGTT
>JADFPB010000219.1 GCA_022562515.1 Chloroflexota bacterium
GGGTCGAGCCTGTTGATCAGATATGGCCGTTCGGGCAGGCGTTCGGGGGCCAGCTCGCCGCGACTGTCGGCATCCCGCAGGGCCTGGCTGTTTTCCAGGATTTCGAGGAGGCCATCGCGGGTGAGTATGTCGCCGGTTCGGGACTCGAAGATCCAGCCAGCGCCGTGGATTTCGGACTCGAAGCGCTCGTCGATGTCGTCTCGCAGATCGAAGACCTGCCCCGGCGGATCCTGTGACGCCTCGGCGCCGGGGGTGAGGAGGAAGTAGGGGATGGTGAGGAGCGCGGTCAGGACGAGGACGCCGGCGATGACGCGGCGTGAGTTGCGTTCGAGGCGGGCGGCAACGCGCACTGCGCGGCTGTCTTTGGTGTGTGAGCCGGATGTCACCACGATCTCAATTTCCCGTCACTGCCCTCGCCTGACTATGCACCGCGTGCAAGTGAAAGGGCGGTGGCGAGATCTTGAGGCAGGTCTGATTCGAACGCGAGCTGCCCGCCGGTGACCGGATGGGCGAATTCGAGGCCCGATGCGTGGAGGAACTGTCGCTTGAGGCCGTAGGTGGGATTGGCTGAGCCGGGCGGGCCGTAGACGGGGTCGCCGACTACTGGAAAATCGATTGCCGCCATGTGGACGCGTATCTGGTGTGTGCGTCCGGTCTCGAGGGTGATGGCCAGCTGTGCTGAGTCACGGTACTGCGCGGTGACTTCGTAGTGTGTTCGCGCGGGTCTGCCGGCATGTTCGGTTCGCTGGCGGGTAGGGTGGCGCGGGTCCCGGCTAATCGGCGCGTCGATGATCCCGGGGGTGGGTTGGACGATTCCGTGGACCAGCGCGGTGTAGCGCCGTGTTACATCGTGATCGCGAATCGCTTTGGAGAGATTGCCGAACGCCTTTTCGGAAAGTGCGACGACGATGAGGCCGGACGTCTCGCGGTCGAGCCTGTGCACGATGCCCGGGCGGAGGGGGTCGCCGACGGCGGCAATCTCCGGCCAGCGGTATATCAGGCCGTTGACCAGCGTATCGGCCAGGTGGCCGGCGCCGGGGTGTACGGTCAGACCGGCGGGTTTATCGATTACGGCGATGTGCTCGTCTGAAAAGGCGATCTTGAACTCGATGTGCGCCGGTGCCGGCAGGCCGCTTTCCGGCGGCGGCCGGTCGAGCTCGATGACGTCGCCATCGCGCAGTCGGGTGGCCGGCCGCGTGACGGCTGTTCCGTTGACCTTCGCCCGCCCGTTCTTGATCCAGGTCTGGACGTCGCCGCGCGTCGGCGGCGTGGGCTTTGTGGCGAGTTCGCCGGCGAGCTTTCTGGCCAGAAAGGCGTCAAGGCGGGTAACGGACTCATCGCCATCGCCCGCGCTTTCGTATTCGAAGTAGAGAAGCGGCATGGCCGCTACGTCTTTTTCCCCGGGGCATTCTCCGGGTAGGTCTCCGGGTCGTCTTCCGGCGGGGCTGCCGGAGCATCGTCATCGGCGAATCTGCCTTCGCCCGGTGGTTCGCCGCCTGTTTGTGCGCCACCTGTTTGTTTGTCAGCGGGGTGCTCGTCGACCGGGCCGGCACGGCTGGTCGCAAGCCGGTCCGGGAAGATGACCGTCGTGACCACCAGGATGGCGATGCCTGTGGTGATGAAGGAGTCCGCGAGGTTGAAAATGGGCCAGGCGCCGATGTCGATGAAGTCGACCACGAATCCGAGCCTGATCCTGTCCGTGAGATTGCCGATTGCGCCACCGAGCATGATTCCGATGGAGAGGCGCAGAGGCCAGGTCCTGAGGACGGTTCCGCGATAGAAGTAGATCATTCCGGCTACTGCGACCAGAGAGATTATGGTCAGGGTGAATCCCTGGTCCCTGAAGAGTCCGAAGGCGGTGCCTGTGTTGCGGGCGTATGTGGCTTGCACGAATCCGCCGTCGGGCCAGGACTCGCCCCGGTCGAGGTTCGACGTGACGATGGCTTTGGTGATCTGGTCTGCGGCCAGCGCGGCCAGGAAGATGGCCCAGAAGAGCCTGTCCTGGTACCAGGTGGCGTCTCCGCGCCCGCTTCCGCCATCCCTGCCGTCCCCGCTGCCGCTGCTCAAGCGGTCTTCTGTCGCGTGCGGCGGCGGCGTCTCGGGCGCGTGGGGCTGTTCGGGTGTGCTATCTATGTCTCGAGGGGTTGGCTGCAATGTTCGGCTGCGGGGATTGGCTGCTGGGGTTCTGGGGAGATGGCGGGGAACGGGCCGTATTCGGGGGCTCGTACGAGTATACGAGTCCGGCTGCGCCCATGGCGTGTCTACGGGAGCAGGTATTCGGCCAGAAACGCAACGCTGAGGGTTGCCGCTTCGTTGTATGTGAAGTTGAAGTTGTGGTCGGCGTTCTCGACCGTGTCGAAGTTGATGCCGGGATCCTTCTTCTGAGCTGCCTCTCGCAGCGCTTCGGGGTTGACCATTTTGTCTTTTGTTCCGACCAGCAGCTGGCGGGGCAGGCTGAACTTCTCGACGTCGGAGGCAGCCAGCGAGTTTACGGGAGGGGCCAGGAGGGAGACGGCCTTTGCGTCGCCCAGGTTGGGAAGCGCTCTGAGGATGGCCGACGCGCCGAAGGAGTGGCCGGCGACGGCGACGCGGCGGGGATTGACGAAGTTCCACATGCGAATAGCTTCTACGGCCAGGGCGACGTCACGGGCGGCGGAGGCGTTCAGCGCTTCGTTATCGCGCATGCCCACTCGGAAGCTGAAGCGCAGGGATGCGATGCCGCGGTCGGCCAGTTCCCGGCATATGGCTATGACGACGGGGTGGTCGGCCGTGCCGCCGAGGAGGGGATGGGCGTGGCAGACGACGACGGCGGGTATGGGCGGCTTGATCTCATCGGGGCCGCACATGATTCCGTCGATGGGATCTGCCTCGGTGTTTAGTTCAATTCGAGTCTGGCGCATCTATTTCCAATCGTTAGCCGGTGTGCGCCGGGCATCATAGTGGAGATGGGGCGGCGCCGGGGGGGCGGTATTGCCGGGGCGTTGCCAGCCGGGGCGTTGCTAGAATGTCGCCTCGCGAGATTCAGGATACGTCAGCGCCTGCTCTGGCGGCAGGGCGAATAAACCAACAGGAACCAGGCCAATGATCCGAGTCGATCTTCGCAGCGATACCGTCAGCCACCCGACGCCTGAGATGAGGCAGGCGATGTATGAGGCCGAGGTGGGCGACGACGTATATGGCGACGACCCTACGGTGAACCGGCTGCAGGAGATGGCGGCCGAGATGCTCGGCAAGGAGGCCGGGCTGATCGTCAGTTCCGGGACCCAGGGCAATCTCTGTTCGCTGCTGGCGCACGCTACCAGGGGCGATGGCGTCATCGTTGGCGAGCTTTCGCACATCTACAACAGCGAGGCGGGCGGCACGTCGGTGCTTGGCGGCATCGTGCTCAGAACCGTGCCCAACGATCGGCAGGGAGTGATTCCTGTGGAGGCGATCAGGGCGGCAGCAGCGCCGGGCGACTATCACAAGTCTCCCGTAAAGGTGCTGGCCATTGAGAACACTCAGAACAACGCGGGCGGTACCGCGATATCACCGGCGGACACCGCCGGCATGGTGGGTGCGGCCAGGGATCTGGGCCTGAAGGTTCACCTGGACGGCGCCCGGATCTTCAACTCGGCCGTGGCGCAGGGGGTGGACCCGAAGGAGCTGACTGAGGGCGCCGACAGCGTGACGTTCTGCCTGTCGAAGGGGCTCTCGTGCCCGATAGGCTCGGTGGTTGTCGGCAGCGCGGACTTCATCGATGAGGCCAACCGCTGGCGGAAGATGCTTGGCGGCGGAATGCGGCAGGTCGGCATCATAGCGGCTGCCGGAATAGTCGCACTTGAGAGCATGATCGACCGGCTGGCGGAAGATCACGCAAACGCTCGGAAGCTGGCGGAAGGGCTGTC
>JADFPB010000220.1 GCA_022562515.1 Chloroflexota bacterium
CTCCGACGTCCGGGTCGATCATCACCGTCCGGTCCGGCATCAACGCCGTACCGGAAGCAAGCTCGGAAAATGCGCCCTCGACCACGTCGATTGCATCCGCGATGTTGAGAAGCTTCTGCACGTCCCCACGATTCAACAGCAATGCCACGTCTGTCACCCGCCTTTGGCGTCGTGTGAGCCCTGTGTATACCGGGCGCCCATATGAATCCCGTTCTCAATTAGAGTGGCGGAATTATAACGCGCCACCTGGCCGGTCACGCCACGGCGCATCCGGCCCACTAGAAATCACCGGCAGAGATAAATAGTGAGAATAACGACAGTCGAGGCGATATATCCGGACTACCAGCACGTCGCGCCGTCCTGGCGAACCGATCTCTGGCAGATCGTCGTGCGCATCGAAACCGACCGCGGCCATACCGGCTACGGCTACGGTGGAGGGGGCCTCGCCTCGCTGCAGATCGTCAACGGCCACTTCAGGGAGCTGCTCACCGGCCGCAGCTTCGATTCACCAGAAGAAATCGCTTCTATCTGGGACCACCTGTATGCCGAGTCGATTCCCTACGGGCGCAAAGGTATCGCGATCATGGCCCTGAGCGGCGTCGACCTCGCCCTCTGGGACGCCCTCGGCAAAGCCGAAGGTGTCCCGGTTTGCGCGTTAATCAGCGGCACCCGCAAATCACACATCCGCTGCTATGCCACCGGCCCCGATACGGAATGGCACGCCGAACTCGGCTACACCGGCACAAAGCGGCCGCACCGCTCGACCGGAAATCGATCGGAAGGCGACGACCTGGCGGAATGGGCCGATAACGCCCGGAGCCTATTCGGCCCCGAAGGCCTCCTGATGATAGACACCTACATGTCATGGGACTACGAGACGACTTTGGCGATGGCGGAACGGCTCGAAGAGTTCAACTTTCACTGGTTCGAGGACGTGCTCACACCCGATCACATGGAAGAGCAGAGCGCTCTAAAGGACGCTATCGGCGACGTGAACCTGGCCGGCGGCGAACACGAGTTCACGGTCTGGGGATTCCGCGACCTCGCGCGCAGCAACTCGCTGGACATCTGGCAGCCCGATATCACCTGGTGCGGCGGAATCACCGCAGGAATTCGCATCGTCGATCTCGCCCGGCAGCATTCGGTGCGCGTCGTCCCCCACAGGGGCGGCGAAGTCTGGGGCCTGCACCTGATAGCCGCCACAGACTGCGAGGAGCTGGCCGAAGTCGTCACCGGGCCGCGCAACGGGCCCACCGACATCGTATGGAGCGGCGCCCCGGTCCCCCGGGACGGATTCATCGACGTCCTGGACCGCCCCGGCTTCGGCGTCGAACTCGGCGGCGATATCCCCTGAATAACCCCGAAATAACCCCGATTACTGCTGCGATTCCCGCCGATTATGGCGGACTCCACCGTATGCCCCTGGACTGAAAAGCCGCTACCATCTGCAACAGGACTGGTCAAACACGCTGGCCGAAGGCTCATGCCCGGCGGTGAGATTCGGCCTCGCCACAATCCTGCCGCCCGTATCATCTTCCTGCCGATCAGACCGGTTTCCACCCTGCTTTTGCCTATGAGCGCCAAACGCAAATCTTCTCCTCCGGCAGAAAACCAGGCCGACGCCGACCCGGACAGGGACAAACGTCTGCTGGAACTGACTGTCCTGGCCGAGATCGGCCAGCTCATGACGGCGGCTCTGGATGTCAACGACGTCTACGAGCGATTCGCAGAGCTGGCGGGCCGGATGCTCCAGTTCGACCGCATCGCCGTCGCTTCGATAGATGTCGAAGCGCAGACGATGACGACCACCTACGAGGCAGGCGTCCACGTTCCCGCATGGGGCCCCGGCCAGACGCGTCCCCTGTTCCGCCCGCTCGCCGACATGATCATGGAGTCGCCCGGCGCCATCCTGGTCGACGAAGAACTTGCCAGGTGGGTGGTCACCGAGTACCCGGAGATGCAGGACATTCTGGACGCCGGCCTTCTCTCAACACTTGCCGTCCCCATATTCAACGAAGATCGTCACATCGCCTTCCTGGCACTCAACTCGAAAGACCCCAGGGCTTACACGGCGGAAGACGGCGAACTGGCAGAGAGAATCGTCGCCCAGGTAGCAGGCGTGATCGCGAATGCCGAACTGCGCGCCGAGTTGCAGCAAGAGGTGGAGCAGCGCACCACCCTCGCCGAAATCGGCCGCCTTGTCGCCTCGTCGGTCGAGCTCGATGAGATGTACGGCACGCTGGCCGGCCTCATCCGCGGCCTGCTCCCGTACGAACGCTTTACGGTGCTCCGTATCGATGCAGAGACAGACCTTGTGACAACCGACTACGTCGTCGGGGTGGAAGTGCCGGGCAGGGCGGCTGGAGACATCACCCTCGTGGGTGAGACGATTCTGGCGCGCGTTATACAGGAGAGGGCGGGCGTACGGATCACCGCCGACAACGAGGAAGACAGGACCGCCTATCCCGTTTTCTCCGACAGCGAAAACGGCGGCCTGCGAACGGTTGTGATGGCGCCGCTCGTCTCGCAGGGCCACATCATCGGCGGCATCGCGCTGGGATCAAAGCAGGGCTCCGCATACTCACAGGCCGCCGTCGAACTGCTCGAGCGTATTGCCGCACAGGTAGGCGGCGCCATCGGCGCAGCCCAGCTCCGGGCCCAACTCCAGGCTCAAAGCCAGGCCGAGTCCGACGAGCGCGTCGAACAGCTACAGCAGATCGACGCGCTGCGAATCCAGTTCCTCCAGATGGTCACACACGAGTTCCGCACGCCCCTCGCATCCTTGCGCGTATCGCGCGACCTGCTGGCGGAAACACCGCTCGCGGACCTCGATGCCAACTCCTACGGCCGGCTGATCAACAACATGGGACGAGGCGTGGACCGGCTCGACTCACTCGTCACGGACCTGCTCGACCTCACCATCGCCCAGGCCGGAGAACTAAACCTCAATATCGCGCTCGTTGACCTGCGCGACCTGGTTAGCGACGCCATCGAAATCGTCTCTCCGCTCACGTCGCAGCGGAACCAGGAATTCAACATCCAGATCGAAACCCCATCCCCGCTGGTTCGAGTCGACCGCCAGCGCATCGAGCAAGTCGTCCTGAACCTGCTGTCAAACGCCCATAAGTACTCCGATGAGGGTGCGGTCATAGAAGTCACAGTCAAGAAGATCAACGGCAACGCGGAAGTCAGGGTAACCGGCAAAGGCCCGGACATCCCGGAACAAGACCGCCCCCACATGTTCGAACCGTTCTTCCGGGGATCCGGCCCGCAGTCACGCACCATCCCGGGGCGCGGGCTCGGCCTCTCCATTGCCAGGGCATTCGTAGAACTGCACGGCGGCCAGATCGGCTTCGACTCAATACCCGAAACCGGCCCCAGCTTCTACTTCACCCTGCCGCTGAGTAGTAACCCAGAACCGCTGGAAGACGAATAGCAGCCTCTCTGCTACGCCTCAAGCTGCTCCACTATCGACCGGCATGCCTGCATGTAGATCGTCGCGTCCACGTTGATCGATAAGTACTGGACGCCAATATCCAGCAGCCACTTGCCCATGTCGACATCTTTCGCATACGAACCAACCGCCCTGCCCTGGGAGCGCGCGTCCGTGGCCGCCCTGCGTAGAGCGTCCTCAACCTTCTTGTCGCGCACCTGCCCCGGCATGCCCAGACTCTGGGAGATGTCGTAAGGCCCAAGGAACAGGACATCGATGCCGTCCACCGTCATGATCTCGTCCAGATTGTCCAGGCCGCGCTGGCCCTCGATATGGACGACCACCACAGTGTCATCGTTCTGCTTCTCGGTGAACCCCTCGCCCTCGTGCTCAAAATAGTCGCCCGCACGGGTGAAGATCGAAAGACCGCGCTCCCCGA
>JADFPB010000036.1 GCA_022562515.1 Chloroflexota bacterium
GGCGGGTAGTAACCCGCCCCAGCCGATGCTCGCGATAGCCCCGACCCTGCGGGGGCAATTCGTCCCCGCACCCGGCCGCAAACGCCCCCATCCCCATACAGTCCAGAGACATCTGGCTGGCTAGTCGTAGAGGTGGGTGGCCCTGAATGTGACGCGCTCTTCACCGACCTGGCGCCTGACCTTCTCAAGGATCTCAAGGTCCCACTCGCCTACCAGGCTGATAGCCGTGCCCTTCCGCCCCATTCTGGCTGTCCGCCCGATTCTGTGGACGTACTCCTCGACGTTGTCCGGCATGTCGTAGTTGATTACATGGCTGATACCGGGAATATCGATGCCGCGCGCCGCAAGGTTGGTCGATGCCAGGACCAGCAGCGAGCCATCCCTGAATCGGCGCATAACCGAGTCCCTGTCCCGCTGGGACATGCCTCCGTGAAGGCCGGAGATCGGATAATCGCGTCTTTGCAGCTGCCGTACGAGGCGGTCCACGCCGACCTGCATCTCGCAAAAAACGAGGACCTGGGCGTCGCCTTCAAGTTCGTCGAGGATCTCGCCGACAGCCGCTGTCTTATCCCGCTCTGCTACCTCGCTGTAGAACTGCTCGACTTCGTCAACCGTCTGAATCTCGAGCCCGATCCTGATCCACTCCGGATCGTCCATGTATCGGCGGATCAGCCGTCGAACGAAGCTGGGAACGGTTGCGGAGAAGAGCGCGGTCTGGCGGGAGCGCGGAGTCCTGGAAAGAATCCATTCCATGTCCTCCGCGAATCCGACATCTAGCATCCGGTCGGCCTCGTCAAGCACCGCGCATTGGACGTGGCGGAGTGAGATGGTTCCGCGGGAGATATGATCCATCACACGGCCCGGGGTTCCGACCACGATTTCAGGATCCGCTTCGAGCAGCTTGAGTTGACGCGCGATCGGCTGGCCGCCGTAGACGGGGACGACCCCGACGTTCCGGCCTCTGGCAAGGCTGGATATCTCGTCTGCCACCTGCGTCGCTAACTCGCGGGTCGGCACCAGGATGATCGCCTGCGCAGGCGCTCCGCCCGCATCGATACGTTCGATGATCGGGATGCCGAATGCGGCGGTTTTGCCCGAGCCGGTCTGCGCCTGCCCTACGATGTCCCGCCCCTCGAGCATGGGCGGAATGGCCGCAATCTGGATATCGGTGGGAACTTCATAGCCCATGTTTTCGAGGGCGCCCATTGTGTCGTCGCTGAGATGGATATCCCCGAATGAGCCGCCGGTTCTACTGGCCGAAGATTCCTTTGGAGGCCTCTGCGCTTTCTGCCTCTCGCGTCGCTGTCTTTCAAGAGTTGGCTGCTCGGCAGCGATTCGTGCTTCGCTCTCCGGTGCTCCATTCCCGCCGCGACCGCGTCCCCGTCGTCTGGATGGCGTGTCCGCGGATCGCCCTCTTCCATCTCTGGCTTCGGTTTGGCCGGATTGGCCGGATTGGCCGGATGGAGAAGATTGGGCGTCTGCCGGCGATCCGTTCCTGCCGCCTCGCGACCTGCCACGACCGCCGCGCGAACGCCGCCGCGGAGTGCCACCTTTAGTGGACCCAGGGGTTGATCGTAGCGTGGATCGGGGGGAAGATCGTCCGCGACCGTCGCCTGGCGCGACATCGCTGGAGTCAGATTCCTGCCTGGTAGTTTGGGTTTCGGGAGCCTTGGTGTCGGTTGAGCTTGAGGTGAAGACCCGGCGCAACAGCCGGCGTGCGCCTCGCATTCCCGAGGGCCTCGACCCAGGATCCCTTTGATCTTTGTTCATCTAGTGGGCTAAATAAAGTCTAGGTAGCACACGGTACGTGTGTCAACGACGATTCAACGCATGTTCGGGCCGGTCAGAATCCACTCCGCAATAGAGCGCGCCTTCGATATAGTCCTCTCACGCGCCGGTAAACAGCCACGAACAGACATCGAAGACAGTCATGCCTGAAGCGAAGATAACTCAGGGGAACAGCCCGGAGCCTGTAGCCGGCCCGATGTCAGGGTTCCTGCCCGTCGTAGCAGACTGGTTCGGGAAACATGTCGGCATTCCAACCGCGCCGCAAGTAGCGGCATGGCCCAGGATCCAGCGGGGCGAGAACGTCCTGATTCACTCCCCTACCGGCACCGGAAAGACCTTTGCGGCTTTTCTCTGGGCGATCAACGACCTCGTCGCGAGGCCTCCGGTCGCACGTTCTGGACGCTCTGGGCGTTCTGCCCGTTCCGGCGTGCGGGTGCTCTATGTTTCCCCGCTGAAGGCGCTGAACAACGACATCGAGCGCAATCTCTCGGTGCCTCTCGCCGGTATCGCAGAGGCCGCAGGCGAAATGGCACGGGCCATCAGGACCGCCGTGCGAACGGGCGATACGACGCCCTCGGCTCGGGCCGCCATGGTGCGGAACCCGCCGGACATCCTGATAACCACACCCGAGTCGCTGTACCTGATACTCACCTCGCCAAAGGCGCGAGACATCCTGAGAACCGTCGAGACGGTCATCATCGACGAGATTCACACGGTCTCCGATAACAAGCGCGGCACGCACCTGGCGCTATCGCTGGAGCGGCTGGAGCGCCTCAGTCCGGGCTTCCAGCGAATCGGCCTGTCGGCAACCCAGCGGCCGGTCGAGGAAGTCGCACGCTTCCTCGGAGGCCAGGACGTTTCGTCGGATGGTGACTCACTCAAAATCGTCCCAAGGCCCGTCTCGATCGTCGACGTGGACTACGAAAAAGAGATCATCGTCAACGTATTCGGCATGCCGGAAGCTGCGTCCGCCTCACCGGCGTCCAGCATCTGGCCCAACCTGATTCCACGCGTGCTGAAAGACGTGCTGCAGCACGATACGACGCTGATATTCGCCAACAGCCGCAGGCAGGCTGAGCGCACCGCGGACCGGCTCAACGCCCAGCTCCAGATCGAGGACGCGGCGGATCTCGGAAAAGAACTCGGCGTGGACCCTGATTCCTTTTCCGGTGGCCTCTTCGGCACAGGGCACGGAGATGGGCCGTTCAGGGCGCACCACGCGAGCATCTCGGAAGAACAGCGGCGGCAGATGGAGCGCGACCTGAAGCGAGGCGATCTTCCGGCCCTCATCGGCACCAGCTCGCTGGAGCTGGGCATCGATATCGGAAGCATCGACCTGGTCGTGCAGCTTCAGTCGCCGGGCTCCGTGACGCAGGGGCTGCAGCGCATCGGGCGCTCCGGCCACAGCGTCGGCGCGGCAAGCGTCGGAAAGATCTACGCCACGCATCAGGAAGACCTCTTCGAATGCGCACAGGTGGCACGCGGCATAACCGAACGCGATGTTGAAGAGGTAAAGATTCCTCGCAACGCCCTCGACGTCCTCTCCCAGCAGGTAATCGCCGCCGTATCGGTCGAGCAGTGGACCGTCCGTGATCTCTACGCTCTGGTCCGATCCGCATACCCCTATGAGGGCCTCGAAGAATCTAGCTTCGAGAGCGTGCTCAGGCTCGTGTCAGGAAAGTACCCGTCGCGTCTGGCAAGGTCGCTGCGGGCGCGCGTCTACTGGGACGAAATCAACGGGACCCTCGATGCGCTGCCCGGCGCCAGGCTGCTTGCGCTGAGCAACCCCGGCGCAATAGTCGACAGGGGGCTCTTCGGTGTTTACCTGCCAGACAGGAAGACCCGCATCGGGGAACTCGACGAGGAGTACGTCTTCGAGTCGAAAGAGGGCGACGCCTTCCTGCTCGGCAGCCAGGTGTGGCGCGTCCGGGAAATCGATGACGACCGGGTGATTGTGGAGCCCGCCCCCGGCGCTATGCCACGAATGCCGTTCTGGCGCGGCGAACACCGATGGCGGTCGTTCGCCCTGAGCAAGAAGCTTGCCGATTTCCGCGCCGAGCTGGCCCGGCAGATGGCTCCGCACGTTGACGACGACGATGACCCGGCCGACGTCGCGGCCTGGCTGAGAAGCGACTACAGGCTGGACGAGGCCGGCGCACGCCAGCTGATCGGCTATGTCCGGCGGCAGCTCCGCTCAACCGGAACCATCTCGTCATCCGACACGATTATCGTGGAGACGTACACAGACCCCATCGGTGACCGCCGCATGATCGTCCAGTCTCCGTTCGGCGGCCGCGTCAACGCGCCGTGGTCGATCGCGCTCGCGTCGGCGCTCAAGGATCGAACCGGCGTCGAGCCAGAGGTTCAGGTGGGGGACGATGGAATCCTGTTCCGATTTCCTGAGGCCCCAGAGGGACCACCTGAGGGACCACCTGAGGGACAGAGGAAGAACTGCCGGTCGACATCGTCTCATCCCTGAGTTCCGACCAGATCCGGGAACGCCTCCTGGACCACCTCGCCGACTCCGCCCTCTTCGGGGCCGTGTTCCGGCAGAACGCCTATCGCGCCCTGTTGCTTCCCGGATCGGGCCGCGGCAGGCGCACGCCGTTCTGGCTGCAACGTCTGCGGGCCAAAGATTTGCTTGCGGTGGCTCGCGGGTTCCCCGACTTCCCGATCATCCTCGAAACCTTCCGCGACTGCCTCGAGGACGAGATGGACCTGCCCAACCTGGAAGGCGTCATCGACGCTGTCCAGCGCGGCGAGATAAAAATCGTCCATGTCGAAAGCCGGTTTCCCTCTCCTGTTGCCCAGGGCCTGAATTTTCAATTTGAATCGTTCTATCTCTACGAGTGGGACACGCCAAAGGCCGAGCGGAGCATGCAGGCTCTCCAACTCGATCGCGCGGCGCTTGCGAAGCTGTTCCAGGACCCTTCGTTTGCCGGGACGCTCCGGCCGGAGGCGATGGACGACGTCGTCTCGGAGGTCTCCCGGCTGGCGCCGGGGTACAGGGCTCGGACCGCGGTGGACCTCGCCCAGTTACTGGCGGACCTCGGTGATCTGACGAGAGAAGAGATTGCCAATCGGACCGATGGGAATTGGGAGGAGTGGCTGTCTGAACTGGAGACCGACGGGAGAGTTTCCCGGCTCGCTATCGAGACGCCGTCGGGGTCTGAGGAGCGTTGGGTAGCCGCCTGTGACGTGGACAGGCTGCGGAGAGCGCTGGAGCCCGGATCTCCCGGTGCCGACGTGCGGAGCCTGCTTCTCGATTTCGCGGCCCGCAACGGCCCGTTCACCACCAGGGACCTGGAAGATCGCTACGGCCTGCAGGCAGATGTCGTCGCACCCGGCCTCGACTCCCTCGTCGAAGACGGCGGCCTGGTACGCGGCTTCTTCACGGAAAATGCCTCTGAGATCGAATGGGCGGATACGCAGACGATCAGCCTCGTACAGCGGCGCACGCTGGGAATCCTTCGATCGGAGATCTCGCCCGTCTCCCGGCTCAGATATGCGGCAGAAGTAGCGCGGCTGCAGGGTGTGGCCAGAGATGAGCAATCTGCCCGCCCGGACGCTACCGATGTGCTGCTCCGGTTGCGAGGCGTTGCCGCCAGCCCTTCCGACTGGGCATCGGTGATCCTGCCTGCCCGCATTCCAGATGCAGGCGTGGCAATCGAGGAGCGGTTTGCCAGCGGTGATTTCATCTGGGTGGTCGAGCCGTCAAAAGACGAAAGCCCCGTTGTGAAGATCGTTCCCAGAGCAACTGGTCACGTCTTTTTCTCAGGAGCGTTTCTGGAGCTACTGGAACGCGGGCCCGAAGATCTGCAGGGCCTGGCTGGCCGCCTCTGGGATTTCATGACATCGGAAGGCGTGGCGACATCCGCCGACATCCGCTCCGCCATGACCGGGACATCGCTGCTCGACCTGCGGAGCGCAGTTCGCGACCTCGTTCTGCGCGGGCTTCTGACCGGGAATTCCTGGTCGGCTCTCCTCGCCATCATCCGTGAGCCGGCCACCGGCAGCCAGCGGCAGACATCAGGAACCAGGAGTGGAGTCAAAGAAAACCGCAGGCGCGCAGCGCGATCTATACGAGAGGTCTCACTTGCGATGCCTCCGGAGACCGCGTGGTCGATTACATCTCGCCACGCTGTTACGGGCCCGGCGGCTACCCCGGAAGAACGAGCGCGGCAACAGGCCGACGCCCTTCTCGCCCGCTACGGCGTGGTGAGCAGGGAGGCCCTGGAGCTGGACGGCTCGGGATGGGAGTGGCGGCCGATAGCGGCGCAACTGAACATAGACGAGCTGGGCGGTCGCGCCAGGCGCGGCTACTTCGTGCAGGGGCTGCCCGGACTGCAGTACGCCGCACCACAGATCGTTGAGTCACTGCGTGAGCGGCCAGATGCAAAGCTCCTGGCGCTGCTGAATGCCCGCGACCCGGCCAACGTCCTCGGCAGGTCGGTAGCTGATGAAGTTCCCGAGCGCGCCGCACCGCTGCTGCGGTTCAACAGGATTGCATCGACCAGTTACGTCCTGTCCGGCGCAGAGCCGGTGCTGTTGGTGGAAGACGGGGGCGCCCGTCTCACGGTGACAGAGGAACCGGACCTCGCCGCGGAGGTCCGGCGGGCAATCGAGAGCTTCGTGCGACGGGAGTGGTCGAAGCCCGGGAGAAACCGGAGAATCGAAGTCGAGTTGTGGAACGGGGAAGCTGTTCTCAAAAGCCCCGGCGTGGAACTGCTCGAGGAAGTTGGATTTCGCCGGGAGTATCGCGGCATGGTCTATGACGCCCTCCAGGCAAGAGCGAGACCCGTGCGCGATAGGTAAAATCAGTACGGAGTTTAGAGGGCGATTTTTCGCCGACTTTGCTAGGTTCCCCGCATGGGAACCGCCGGCCGAAAATCAGCCTCTCGACAATCGTCATCCAGGCGTGGCGCGCGGTCGGCTTCGTCGGCCCCGAAAACTCGCAGCCTGGGCGGACGGATCAAGAGTCTCATCGGCCTGCCAACCGACGACTCCGATCCGTTCGCCGACGCCGGAGCCGCCCGTATCCTCGCCGGACTGCAGCAGGTATCTGCCGCGGCCTCTTCGAGCGAGTGGGCGGAGGCCGTCGCAAAGGCCCTCCCGGCCATCACCGGCCTGCCAATCGTCGCCGTGTTGCTGCGCGACCAGCGGACCGAGGCATTTACCGTCGCCGGGATGCACGACCCGGATGGGGCTCTGGTCGCAACCGACGGATACGCCGGGATCTGCGAGAGAATATGCCGCGCAGCAACGGCCTCAAGGATCGGGATGGTCATTGATCCCGAAGCTCTGGCTGAAGGCGAGCTCAAAGCCGGCATCGCGGCGCCGATCATGACCCGTGGATTCCCGCTTGGCGCAGCCTGCCTGTTCGGTACAAGCGGTGCGACGGTTCGCCCCGATCAGGTCCGCGATTCTGAAAAATTCCTCGGGCTCGTGGCGCCTTTTCTGTTCGCCGCCAGATCGCAGCCCGCGTTCGGCGCTCCTGGTAGCAGGCTGGATGCCGAACTGCGCATGGCCGGCCGGGCAAACGAGCACCCGCACAGGGAGCGGATAACCCTTGAAGGCCTCATGCTGGACCCGCTGACCGAGCGATCGCACGTCCGTGACGTGGCAGTATCACTTTCGAAGACCGAGTTCAAAGTGCTTTACGCGCTCGCCACGACACCCGGCTCCGCCCTCTCGCCGGCGGCGATCAGAAACGCCTCGGGCGCAGTATCCGGACTGGACGTCACCGTCCATCGTCTTCGCCGTAAGCTCGCACGCGCGCCGGAAGGGAAAAACCTGATTCAGACCGTGCGCGGCAAGGGATACATGCTCGTGCCGCCCGGCGCGTGATCCGGAAATCAAAAGAGCCGGGAAGTGCTTCCGAATGCCGCCGCTGCAACGGGGGCGCCCGCCTGACGCGGCGTGCAATCTCCTGGAGAACACATCCCGGCCCATGATCCGGCCCGGAAGTGTCCGCTTCCAGGACCGGTTACACCCGTTAGATGCACCGCATTGAACTGGTGATGCGATCAATCTAGCACGGATGTTCTGAGAAAGTGCAGGCCGCCATGTCACGTTTCAGAACAATTGTGCTAGTATCGCCGCGCCCCTGATCAGCCCCGATGCCCCCAGCGATCGGGGCACAAAACCCGGAATCGATAAACGGTCCCGCCTGCATGTCTCGAACCAGAAAACCTGCGCCAGAAAAGCCGCCCGAGCCGCTCGCTGCCCGGCCTCAGCAGATGCTTCTCAAAAGAGGCAATGAGACTACGCTCACATACCGCCTCAAATGGTCGGCGTGGGAATGGCTCCACATACAGGCGAAGTGCCGCTCCATCGCGTTCGAAGTCCGGTTGGAAGGCCCGTTTGGCCGGATTGCGGACGTGGTCGGAATCGGACCGGAGAACCGCGTCTACCTGATCGAAGTGAAATCGTCGCGCTCGGACAAGGCTCGCGATGACCACACCCCCGATGACTACAGGCGGCTGGCCGCCAGGGAGCCGGTCGTGGAGGAGTCGGTCAGGCTGACAGCGGGCATCCTGGAGGCCGCGGCCGGGTACGCGCGCACCCCGGCCCCCGTGGGAGCGCCGGCCAGAGGGGATACAGACGACTGGCGTGAAGACGCCGGCTACAGGCAGGCGCTGAGAGACCACGCGTCAACCGTGCGGCAGAAAGTGCGACTGCGCGAGCGAATCGCTACTTTCAGCACGAAGTTCCACGACCCGGCATACCTGCGATGCGCTCATTTCCACTACGTAATGGCGCCGGCAGGCCTGATACGAACGACGGAAGTGCCGCCGATGTGGGGGCTGCTCGACGAGCATCTCAACGCCAGGGTGGAGGCGCCATACAAACAGGTGCCTGAGGCGACGCGGCACGTACTGCGCGCAATCTCCAGGGCCAACTCGCGGGACCTGATGAACGCATACGGAGTCCAGCGCTCAAAAGAAGGACTGCAGTTCCCCGCCTGGGAATAGCTCTGCCACCGCGGGCGCCCACCCTCAACCCGGCCAGAAACGCGCCAATCCCGAGAAAGCCTGTCCTGAGCCTGTCCGAAGGGTCCAGAGAATCTGGTTAAACTTTGTCCGCCAGGAAATTCTCGATGCGGTCCAGCGCGATCTGGAGATTTTCCTGGGAGTTGGCGAAAGAAAGCCGGATGTACCCTTCGCCGAAATCCCCGAACGAAGTTCCTGAAAGCAGCGCAACGCCTCCCTCCATCAGCATCCGGTCGGCAAACTCCCCGCTTCTCAAGCCGGTGGCCTTGATATTCGGGAAGGCATAGAAGGCGCCCATTGGCGTGACGCAGGAAATGCCTTTGATGCTGTTCAGGCCATTGATAAGCATCTCGCGGCGTGATTTGAACTCCGCAACCATCTCGTGGACCGGCTCCTGAGGGCCGTCGATCGCGGCTATCGAAGCCATCTGCACCGCCGCGGTGGTGCAGGACACGCTGTTTGTCACCAGCCGGCTTATCGGCTCCACCAGCCCCTCCGGGAACACCCCGTAGCCCATCCGCCAGCCCGTCATCGCGTAGCTCTTCGACATGCCGTCGAGGATGATCGTCCGCTCCCGCATGCCGGGAAACTGGCTTATCGACTCGTGCTCCCCCTCGTAGTAGAAGTCCTTGTAGACCTCGTCAGTAAGAACCACCGCATCAACTTCGCAGGCTATCTCGGCTATCTGCTCGAGCTCGTCTTTCGGGATCACGCTGCCGCACGGGTTGTTGGGTGAGTTCACTATGATCAACTTCGTCTTATCGCTGACCGAGGCGCGCAGAGCATCGATGTCGGCGTTGAAGCCGTTCTCTTCGAGGAGGCGCATCGGGACGGCCTTGCCGCCCACGAAGTCGATCATCGACTTGTAGATCGGGAAGCCAGGGTCCGGGTAGATCACCTCGTCGCCTTCCTCGATCAACGCCATCATCGTGAAGAACATGATCGGCTTGGCGCCGGGTGTTACGACGATGCTGTCGGGGCTGACATCGTACCCCTGCCGTTCCGTCTGGTGGGCGGCAATGCGCTCCCTGACCTCCGGGATGCCCGGCGACGCCACATAGTGCGTGTATCCATCGTCCAACGCCTTCTTGGCAGCCTCCCGTATATGGGCAGGCGTATCGAAATCGGGCTCCCCTATCTCCAGGTGCACGATGTCATGTCCCTGCGCCTCGAGGCGTTTGGCCTTCGCCAGAATCTCGAAAGCCGTCTCCGTGCCGAGACGTCCCATGCGCGTTGCCAGTTGCATCCGAATTTTTACCTTTCAGGTGAGTAGACGCGCTCGAGCGTCCACTAAAAAATGCAAACGGAAAACGTAAGCAAAAAACGTAAAGAGTGAGTCTCCGCCTGCCTCGACGGGCTGTCAAGAAGGGATGCCGTGCCATTTTGTACAGGCCGGAGCCAGGAATTCGCCGGGCTTTACAACCGTGGGACAATGACCCGGTCACAGCGTATGACCGCATGGAACTTTGTGAGGCGTGAGCGCTTGAGCGCTACCGAGATGACGGACAGTCCGAGACGGCGCATATTGCGCCGGCCTTCCATGCCGCCCGCCTTTCGGTATACACAGTACCGAAACTACTGGCTCGGCATGCTCGCGTCCGTCGGCGGCTTCCAGGTCAACTCATTCGGCCAGTTCTGGCTCGTCCATACCCTGGACGACTCGCCGGTGGCCCTGGGGTACGTGGGCCTCGCCAACGCCGTCCCGGCGATCGTGCTGAATCTCGTCGGCGGAGTCGTCGCCGACCGCTTCGACCAGCGACGGCTGATCATGACCGCCCAGATAGGCACCGCCAGCCTCGTATTTCTACTGGGGTTGCTTGCGGTCACGGGCGTAGTCGAAGTCTGGCATGTGCTCGTGATCGCCTTCTTCGCGGGCGCCATAAACGCCTTCAACCAGCCGGCCAATATGGCCCTGTATCCGCACCTGGTCGACCGCAGGGTGCTGATGAGCGCGGTGGCTCTGAACTCATCGATCTGGCAGGGAACCCGGATCGTCGCCCCCGCCGTTGCCGGAGTCCTGATCTGGCTGCTCGGCACGTCATCTCCGTTCTTCCTGGCGAGTATCGGCAACATCATCTTCGTCTTCGTGGTCATGAGACTCAAAATCCCAAAGATCGAACGGTCGGTGGGTAAAAAGGCGTTCGGAGATTTTCTCGAGGGCGTTCGATATATCAAGGGGAGTCCGATCTTCAGGTTCCTCATCGGCATGACCTTCTTCAACAGTTTCTTCGGGATGGCATACGTAACGCTGATGCCGGTTTTCGCCGACGACATACTCGGCGTCGGCTCGGGCGGCCAGGGGCTCATGATGAGCGCCGGAGGCGTCGGCGCTCTCATCGCCACGATCTACCTGGCGGCCAAAGGCAACTTCAAGGGCCGCGGCTTCCTGCTGGTCGGAGGCGCAGTGATGACCGGCCTGTTCATCGGCGCGTTCGCTCTCTCTACCGACTGGGTCGGATCGATGCCACTCGCTATGGCGCTGCTCTTCCTGTTCGGGATTTCCACGTCCACCTACATGATCTCCATCCAGAGTTCACTGCAGATGCTGGTTCCCAACCACCTGCGCGGACGAGTCATGGGCTTCTACGGAATGACATGGAGCATCATGCCGCTCGGCGGCCTCTATGCGGGTGTCATAGCAGCCCTGATCGGCGCCCCGTGGGCAATCGCCATCGGCGGCCTGCTAGTATCCGGCTTCGCAATCGGACCCGCCCTGTTGAACCGCGACGTGCGGAATATCGGCACCATACTTGCGAGGCAAACGGACGCCGCCCTGGCTCCGCCGCAGCGAGCCGCCAGCGCGTGACGGGCGCCGGCGTTCCCAACACCGAGGATCAGAAACTTGATAACGACCAACCGGATGAAGGCGAAGATAAAGTCCGGGGAGCCGGCGTTCGGAGTTTCCGTCACCTTTTCCGCTCCTGAAATCGTGGAGATGATCGGAGACGCCGGATACGACTGGGTCATGATCGACGCCGAGCACGGCTCCCACGCACCGGAAGACGTGTATGCGATGGCGCTGGCATGCGAGCTGTACGGCATCACGCCAATCGTTCGACCCCAGGTAAACCAGCCGGACGTGATACTCCGCTACATGGACCGCGGCGCCATGGGCGTCCAGGTCCCGCACGTCAACACACGCGAAGAAGCGGAGCGGGCTGTGCGGTCGGTCAAGTTCCACCCGGACGGCGATCGCGGGCTGGGAGGCGGCCGTAAGACTTACGGGATGTCGACGGCAGAGTTCATCGAGGCGTCGAACGAAGAAACCCTGGTCTGCGTTCAGATCGAGCACATGGAAGGGATAGAAAACCTCGACGAGATCCTGACCGTTGAGGGAGTCGACGTCTTCTTCATCGGCCCCTCCGATCTGTCACAGTCGATGGGATTACCCGGGCAGCGGACGCACCCCGAAGTCCAGAAGGTCGTCAATGACGCGTTCGAAAAAATCCACGCCGCGGGCAAGGCGTCCGGAACGCCGGGAGGTCCGGCCGAAACGGCGGCTAACATCGAAAAAGGCGTCCTCTACCACTACACCCATGTGCCCACCATGGTCAGCACGTACTCAAACGTATTTTTCGAGGCGGTCAAGGCCGCCCGAAGCCCTCACGCCGCCTCGCAAGAGTTTAATTAACTTTTACTCTTGAAAACTGGCAACTCATAACATCAAAAAGTCCGGCCAAAGCAAAAAAGGAAACAGCCCCTATGTACGTAATCACTCGCGTCTACGAAACCAAACCCGGCCACGCCCGACTTGCCGCGACGCTGATAGCGAAAATCGGCAAGCTATACGAGGATACCGGTCAACGATCTGGAGTTCAGGTCTCGTTCAACGGCGGCACCCTGCCGGGCGAGACCAATCGCGTATACATGCGGTGGGAAGCCGAGCAGATCGATTCGCCTTACCGCGGCGGCAATACGCTCCCCAACACCCGTGAATTCGGCCAGAAACTGAGGGAAATCACCGTCCGCAATTGGATTCAGTTCGAGGAAAAGCTGACGCCGGACAAGTTCCAGGAAGACTAGCCTCACCGCACCACCTAATCGCTCCTCTGGCACAATTGACGCAGCGGCGCAACGCGTCGCCGCATACCTCACACGCACCCCTGAGACCATCTTTTGACAACCAGGTACGCCGGTAAAGTCAACGCACCGGAGTTTCCCGCGGGCATCGACTGGATCAACATCGACAGGCCACTGACCAAAAGCGACGTGGCCGGGAAGCTGATGATCCTCGATTTCTGGACCTACTGCTGAATTAACTGCATGCACATACTTCCGCAGTTGCGGAAGCTGGAGCGCAAATACCGCGATTGGCTCGTAGTCGTGGGCGTCCACTCGTCCAAATTCCCAAATGAGAAAGAGACAGGCAACCTCCGAAACGCGGTCCTCCGATACGGCATCGAGCACCCGGTCGTCAACGATCATGAGTTCATCCTGTGGCAGGAGTACGGCGTGCGCGCCTGGCCAACTCTCATGTTCGTCGACCCGCAGGGAAAGATCGTCGGCAAGCACGAAGGCGAGTTTGAACTGGCGAAGTTCGACGCTCTCATCTCGGATATGGGAGCGGAATTCAGATCGCTCGGCCTCCTGAATGAGACTCCCCTGCCCTATCAGCTTGAGGCGGCGAAGGCCGAGGCGCGGCCGCTCTCGTTCCCCGGCAAGATCGAGGTCGATGCCGGACGGCTTTTCATCGCCGACTCCGGCCACAACCGGGTACTGGTAACTAACCTGGAAGGCGAGGTCCAGACGATCATCGGCTCAGGAGAGCCCGGCAACAGCGACGGCGCTTTCGATTCCGCCATGCTCAATCACCCGCAGGGCATGGCCGTTGATGGCAACCGCCTTTACATAGCCGACGCAGAAAATCACACCATCAGGCTCGCCGACCTCGATGCCGGCGCCCTGACGACCATCGCAGGAACCGGCGAGCAGGCGCTGTTCCGCCACGAAGGCGGATTGGCCACGGAGTTCCCTCTCAATTCGCCATACGACCTCGCGTTTCAGAACGGCACGCTCTACGTCGCAATGGCCGGATTCCACCAGCTCTGGGAGCTGGACCTGCCGAGCGGCCAGATAGGACCATATGCCGGGGACGGCATCGAGAACATACTCGACGGACCCCGGATGGAAGCCCGGCTCGCGCAGCCGTACGGGCTGACGGCAAGCGGCGGCATGATCTACTTCGCCGATAGCGAGACCAGCGCCGTCCGCGCAGTGCCCGGCATCGACGTCGACACTGAACTGGCGATGGTAGAGACCCTGATCGGCGACGGGCTCTTCGATTTCGGTGATCGGGACGGCGCTTTCGGAGATGCGATTCTCCAGCACGTCCAGGCAACGGCAGTCATGGACGATGTTCTTTACATCGCAGATAGCTACAACCACAAGATCAAGGCGATGGATCTTGAGAACCGGGTCGTCGAGACCGTGGCAGGCTCCGGTGACAGCGGTGCCACGGACGGCGGCGCCTTGGAGGCCGCGTTCAACGAGCCGGCCGGACTGGCATGCGCAGACCGGCAGATCTACGTTGCCGACACCAACAGCCACGCGATTCGTGTCATCGATCTCGATACCGAGCAGGTGAGCACGCTGGAGCTGACCGGCCTGCCAGGCAACCCGGAGTAGCTGAAACGATGGCCAACCGTCTGGCGAAAGAGACCAGCCCGTACCTCCTGCAGCACAAGGACAACCCGGTCGACTGGTTTCCGTGGGGCGAAGAGGCTTTCGAGAAAGCGCGAGCTGAAGACAAGCCGATCTTCCTGAGCATCGGCTACTCAGCCTGCCACTGGTGCCATGTGATGGAGCACGAGTCGTTCGAAGACGAGGCAACCGCAAAGTTGATGAATGCCGAGTTCGTGAGCATCAAGGTCGATCGCGAAGAACGGCCCGACGTGGACTCTATCTACATGGCGGCAGTCCAGGCGATGACGGGCAGTGGCGGCTGGCCGATGTCCATCTTCATGACCAACGATGCCAGGCCGTTCTTCGCGGGCACCTATTTCCCGCCAGAACCCCGAAGCGGAATGCCATCGTTCACACAGTTGCTCGAGTCACTTTCGGAGGCGTACAGATCGCGAAGAGACGAGGTGATCGACTCGTCCTCCAGGATAGTCGCCCAGCTTGTCGCAAGTAACCAGGCGCAGTTCAACGAGACGCCTCTCGACAGGCGGCTTATCGAGCGGGACATGAGCGACGTGCTGGGCCGGTTTGATCCCGAAAACGGCGGCTTCGGCGGGGCGCCCAAGTTCCCGCAGCCCATGGTCTATGAGTATCTGCTCCGTGTCTGGTCCGCCACCGGAGACGACGCGATTCTGGATATGGTCTCGACGACTCTGACCCGCATGGCGAAGGGCGGCATGTACGATCAGATCGGCGGCGGATTTCACCGCTACTCGGTAGACCCTATCTGGCTGGTGCCGCACTTCGAGAAGATGCTGTACGACAATGCCCTGCTCGTGCCGTTGTACCTGCACGCCTACCAGGCCACCGGGGACGAGTTCTTCAAATCCGTCGCCGTAGACGTCCTGGACTACGTCCGCCGGGAAATGCTCCATCCGCAGGGAGGCTTCTACTCCGCCCAGGACGCCGACTCAGAAGGCGTGGAGGGCAAGTTCTTCGTATGGGAGGCGTCGGAATTCGCAAACGTGCTCGGAGAAGAGGTCGGAGTGCCGGCGGCTGCCTACTGGTCCGCCACAAGCGACGGCAACTTTGAAGGCAAGAACATCCTCTGGGTGCCGCGTGACGATTCCGAGGTCGCCGACGAGCTCGGAATGAGCGTTTGCGAGCTGCTCGGGGTGATCCGGAAAGCCCGCGAGAAGCTGTTCGAGGCCAGGGAACAGCGGGTGAAGCCGGGACTGGATGACAAGGTCCTCACCTCCTGGAACGCGCTCATGCAGCGCGCGTTCGCACTGGCCGGCGCTGTTTTCGAGCGGCCGGACTACGTGGAAATCGCCGTCAACAACGCATCGTTCTTGATCGAAAACGTACGACATGGCGATCGAATCCTGCGCACCTGGAAAGACAGCGCCGACGGCGGCAATGCCCACTTGAACGGCTATCTTGAGGACTACTCGTTCCAGGTCGAGAGCCTTATCTCCCTCTACGAGGCGACTTTTGACGACCAGTGGCTAATCGAGGCCCGGACGATTGCGAACCGGATGATCGACCTGTTCTGGGACGGCGACGCGGGCGTCTTCCACGACACCGGGACCGACCACGAGGAACTGCTGGTGCGGCCCAGGGATGTATTCGACAACGCCACCCCGAGCGGGGGATCCGTGGCTGCTACTGTTTTGCTGAAGCTGGCCCTGATATTCGACGACGACGAATACAGGGAACTGGCGCTGCGAAGTCTTGGCTCTGTGCGGGACCTGATGGAGCAGGCGCCTCTGGGATTGCCCAACTGGCTCGCGGCGGTCGATTTCCACACGGGCAGGCCCAAAGAAGTAGTCGTGATCGGCGCACTCAGCTCTGCCGAAACGAGATCACTCCTCCGCACGGCACACGCGGAGTACATGCCGAATCTGGTGCTGGCAGGCGCGCCGGGCCAGGTTGAGCACCCGATCTCGCCTCTGCTCGAGTCCAGGGCGCTCGTCGACGGCGAGCCCGCGGCATACGTCTGCGAAAACTACGTCTGCCAGCTGCCCGTCACCGAGCCCGAGGCACTGGCCGAGCTGCTTGATCACTCTTGATCACTGTGGAGGAAATCTCCAGCACCTGCCGGGTTTCTAGGGTTCTGGACCAGCTGGCAGTCTCAGCGATTCATCACGTCGAGGCACCGTCATTCGGCTACTATTTCCAGACGGGAAATCGACAGGATCGGGAACAACGGCAGTTCGCTCGCCGGTTCAGGGAGAGTTAGAGCCAGATGACCGGACAGAATATGCGTACCGAACAGGACTCCATGGGCCAGTTGGAAGTCCCGGCAGATGCGTATTACGGGGCAAACACCCAGCGCGCACGACTCAATTTTCCGATCAGCGATCTTCGCTTCAACCGCTCGTTCATCAAGGCCATCGCCCAGATAAAGCAGTCCGCAGCCGTGGTCAACAAGGACCTGGGCACGCTGGAGGACGATCTGGCTGAGGCGATCGTCGCCGCTGCACAACGCGTCATCGACGGTGAGTTTGACGATCAGTTCATCGTGGACATCTTCCAGACCGGTTCCGGCACGTCGACCAACATGAACGCCAACGAGGTGATCTCGAACGTGGCCAACGAAGCCCTCGGCGGCGGTCTTGGCGCCCGCACTCCCGTGCATCCGAATGACCACGTCAACCGTGGCCAGTCATCAAACGACGTCATGCCGACGGCGATTCATCTCGCCGCCGCCGGCGCGATCAAAGATCAGCTGCTCCCGGCGATGGCCGGGCTGGAGAGTTCTCTGAGACGGAAGTCGGAAGAGTTCTGGCCGGTGATAAAAACCGGCCGCACCCATCTCCAGGACGCCACGCCGATACGGCTCGGACAGGAATTCCTCGGATACGCCGGCCAACTGGAGAATGGGCGGCATCGCGCAGAAGCCGCCCTCGCAGAGATGTCGGTCCTCGCGCTTGGCGGCACCGCGGTCGGCACGGGTATTGGCATGCATCCCGAGTTCGCCGACAGGGTGATTGCACGGCTGCGCGAGCTGACCGGCCTCGATCTTTCCGAGTCCAGCAACCACTTCCAGTCGCAAAACACGATCGATGCCAT
>JADFPB010000037.1 GCA_022562515.1 Chloroflexota bacterium
ACTTCGCCAACGACAAAACCGAGTTCCTGAAACCGATTAGAATCCCATCGGTTGGCCGCGTCTAGGTGTACCTCTTTTAGAGGTACACCTGGCAGCCCCGGAGCACGATTCTCGATCGCACTGGCAGGGGCAAGTTTAAAACCTGCCCATCCCGCGTCAACGGAGAAATTACTTTGCCCGACCGCAATGCAAAAGCGAAAATACTCGTCACCCGCCGCACCTTCCCGGAAGCGGCGGAACGCCTGCGCGAAGCATCAGACGCCACCATCTGGGACGATGAAGGCGACTCGCCCGATCACGCCGCCCTGGTAGACGCCGCCCGCGACATCGACGGCCTCTACGCCCACATCACCAACCAGGTGGACGCCGAGGTAATGGACGCCGCACGCAACCTGAAAGTGATCACCGAGTTCGGCGTCGGCTATGACAACATCGACACCGCGGCCGCCACCGAGCGCGGAATCGCCGTCGCCAACACCCCCGGCATCCTGTCAGAGAGCACTGCAGACGAGGCGTTCGCTCTGCTTATGGCGCTGGCCCGGCGCGTCCACGACCTCCCGCAGATCGTCACATCCGGCCAGTGGGGCGACTTCGACCCCCTCGCCTACCTTGCGACCGACATCCACCACAAGACCCTCGGCATCGTCGGCATGGGCAACATCGGCTCAGAAGTCGCCCGGCGTGCGCAGGGCTTCGACATGCACGTCCTCTACCACAACCGCAACCGCCGGGAGGAAGAGTTCGGCGCCGAGTACGTCGCATCGCTGCATGAGCTGCTGGAGCGCTCGGACTTCGTGTCCCTGCATAACCCCCTGACACCGGAAACAGAGGGCCTGATGGGCGCCGAGCAGTTTAAACAGATGAAGCCGACGGCGTTTCTCATCAACACCACCCGCGGCCCGGTTGTCGACCAGGAAGCGCTCTACGACGCCCTCAAGTCGGGCGAGATCGCCGGCGCAGCCCTCGACGTCGTGGTCCCCGAGCCGCTGCCCGCAGACCACCCGCTCCTCACGCTCGACAACTGCCTCGTCATGCCCCACGTCGCAAGCGCCACCAACGACACCCGACTCAAGATGGCCATGATGTGCGTAGACAACGTCCTCGCAGGCGTAGCGGGAAAATGGCCGCCCTTCTGCGTCAACCGCTCGGCCATAGAAGGCCGCAGCAGACTTGAGGGGAAAGCCTGAGCGCCTGATCCCCAAACCATCCGTAGGCCGACAGGTTCCGCATGTGCGTGCGGGATGGGACTTGAGCGGACGCCATGAATTCATTCATCGAGTCGAAGCTGACAGGCACACGCCGCCCGATCGCAGCGATGGCGCTAACTTCAATGGCGACCGTCCTGCTGCTCGGATGTGGAAGCGGTTCCGATACGGCAGCGCCATCTGACCCGGCAACATCCCTGACTGCCTCGACGCCCTCGGACCCGGATCCCTCACCCGCCTCCACCCCGATACCGTTCCCGGACCCCCCGCAATACATTGAGGTCGATGTCTGGGGCGACGAGCGCACCGACGATGTCCAGTTCGCGTCGCCAAACGGCGTTGCAATCGACGCCGATGGCAACGTGTTCACGACCGAGTTCAACGGCGCACGCCTGCGAAAATTCACCCCGCAGGGCAAGCTTCTCGTCGAGTGGGGTATGACCGGCTCAGCCGACGGCCTATTCCAGAACCCGACCGGCGTAGCTATCGGTCCCGAAGGCAACGTCTACGTGTCAGAAAGCGGCAACAACCGCGTGCAGATATTCACCGCAGAAGGCGAGTGGCTGGGCTCGTGGGGGACGTTCGGGGCCGGGGACGGCCAGTTCCAGTCGGCCATGGTCCTGGCGATAGAGCCCACCGGCCACGTCCACGTCTCTGACTGGGGCAACAACCGAATCCAGGTCTTCGACCTCGAGGGCAATTTTCTACATTCATACGGCGGATTTGGACAGGATCCCGGCGAGCTGGCAAACCCGACCGGCATCAAGATCGGTCCGGATGGAAACATCTGGGTCGTGGACCGCGGCAACAATCGAGTCCAGGTATTCACGCCCGACGGCCAATCTGTCCGGGTCTGGGGCTCGTTCGGCACCGAACCCGGCCGGTTCAGCACCCCGACCAGCATCAATTTCGACCTGGACGGCTATGTCTACGTCTCAGAGACCCGCGGGTCGCGCGTGCAAATATTCACCCGGGACGGCCAGCTCATCGGCGAGGTGGCGCCCGGCACGTTCAACGGACCGCACGGCCTCGCATTCGATAGTACCGGCGCACTCTACGTCGCCGATACCGGCAACGATGTCATCCGCAAGTTCGAGAAGGTCGAGACCGCGACTCAGTAATCAATCGAACCTGGCGAGAACGCCTACTAACGAACCCGGCATGGCCCGTCCGCCCTGGTGCTACTATGCGGCGGTCATCTGACAACTGCCCACATCATCACCGGAAGATACACATTGCTCGAACGCTTCAAAGTCCCCGAAAAAGACCGCGTTTACGTGCGTGAAGAGGAAGTCAGGCCCGCCACGGAGGACATCTTCCGCGCAATGGGACTCTCTGACGAGAACGCCGTCCTCTCAGCCGACGTCCTGATGACGAACGACCTGCGCGGCGTCGAGACACACGGCGTCTCCAACATGCTGAGAAGCTACGTCCAGCGCTACCGCGACGGCAAAATGAACCCGACGCCGGAGATAAAAATCGAGAGAGAGACCGACACCACGGCCGTTCTCGACGGCGATGGCGGGCTCGGTCTCCACGTTGGGCCATACGCCATGAACATCGCCATCGAGAAGGCGGCCGAGTTCGGGCTCGGCGCCGTATGCGTCCATAACGTCGGCCACATGGGCGGCGCAGGCTACCACGCCATGCTCGCACTCGAGCACGACATGATCGGCGTGTCGATGACCACAAGCGGCAGCCTCAGCATGCTCCCCACGTTCGGCGCGGAGCCGCGATTCGGCACGAACCCCATCGCGTACGCCGCTCCCGCCGACAAGATGCCGCCGTTCGTATTCGACATCGGCACAACACAGATAGCGGGCAACAAGGTCAGGCTGATCAAACGCGTCGGCGCCGAAATCCTTCCCGCGTGGCTCGCATCTACCGATGGCTCGCCCATCATGGAAGAAGGACCTCTCCCGGACGACTACTACATGCTGCCGATGGGCGGCACGCGCGAGCAGGGCTCCCACAAGGGCTACGGATTCGGCGCGGTGATCGACATCCTCGGCAGCACCCTGACCGGCATCGGCCCCGGTTTCATCGCCCTCACCCCGGGCTTCCACCTGATGGCGTACAACATCGATGCCTTCACAGATTCTGGAAAATTCAAGTCCGACATGGACGAATTCCTGCAAGCCCTGGCCGATACTCCTCCCGCACCAGGCCACGAGAGAGTCGTTTACGCCGGCCTGCTCGAAGCTGAAGAGGTTGAGTTACGAAGGTCCGAAGGGATTCCCTACCACAGGGAAGTCATCGACTGGTTCACCACCATCGAGTCAGAGCTAGGCCTGGACTTCTCATTCATCGCCTGAAGCAAGTTGGGTGGCCGACGCTCCACCCCTCGATCCCTTCGACTGGCTCAGGATGGCGGGCTGTCGCCCGGCAATGGGGCTTTAGCCTATGTGGGCACCCACGCTTGAACTGGCCGCAAACGCCCCATTCCCGAGAAAGTCCAGAGACATCTGGTCACGCCACCGCACCCTCTTCCCGCAATGCAGCCACGCGCTCGGTATCGTAAGCAAGCACATCCGCCAGGATCTCATCTGTGTGCTGTCCGAGCCGCGGGGCGGGGGACGGCCGGTCGATTCCGCCCGCCATCTTCACCGGATTCGCCACCTCACGAATGACCCCGTACTCCGGATGGTCCACCTCGATGATCATCTCTCTCGCCAGCACCTGATCGCTTTCCAGCGCCTCCTGCACTGTGTTCACCGGCCCGCATGGGACCCTGCCCGAAAGATCGTCCAGCCACTCCGCAGTTGTTCGTGTGCCAAACCGCTCGGAAAGCAGTGCAAGCAGCGTGTCCCGATTATCCAGTCGCGCGGCGAACGAATTGAAACGTTGGTCGTCGGCCAGCTCCGGCAAACCCATCAAGCCGACCAGGTCGCGGTAAAAATTCTCCTTCGCGCAGAAGATGACTATCCAGCCGTCCGACGTCTCGAAGTTCTGGGACGGCACCAGCGTCTGGTGGCTCGAATTCGGCATGCGTTCCGGCTGCCAGTCCCGATTGAGCGTCCAGGTGGCGAGGTACGACAGCATCGCCACCGCTGTATCAAGCAATGACACGTCAACATCGCGGCCCACTCCTGTGCGCTGGGCGTCGAACAGGCCCACCATCAGCCCGAGCGCAGCCGCGTACCCGCCGGCGAAGTCGATGATCGAAACGCCGCACTTGCCCGGCGGACCGTCCGGCTCGCCGGTGATCGACATGTACCCGGCATACCCCTGCACCAGATAGTCGTATCCCGGCGACGCCGCCATAGGCCCGGTCTTGCCGAAGCCGGAAAGCGAGCAGCAGACGACCGCCGGGTTGACGGATTTCAGCGACTCGTAGTCCAGTCCCAGCTTCGCAGGCAAATCGCCCCGAAGATTATTGAACACACCGTCAGAGACCTTCACAAGGTCATGCAGCACTTCCCGGCCGGAATCGCTGCGGAGATTCAGGGCCAGCGACTTCTTTCCCCGGTTGAACGACTGGAAATAGAGCGAGTCCCCTTCGATCTCGAACGGCGGCACGTAGCGCGCCACATCGCCGCCCGCGTCCGGATCCTCGATCTTGATCACCTCCGCGCCCAGATCGGCGAGAACGTTCGTCCCGAACGGACCCGCCCCGAACTGGCTCAGAGCAAGAATTCGAACTCCGTCAAGAGGCGGCCGCATTTGATTAGCTCTCCGGCCGGCCGGGAACTTTCCCGACACCCATCGTTTCGTGATCTCGTTTTGGTATCAGCACCCGCCTGCGGAGAGTCAACACCTTCTCACCCCGCTGGTTCATCGCCCGGGTCTCCAGGTACACCACGCCCCGGTCACCCTTCGACGCCTCTCGAGTCTCCAGAATCGTACTCTCCGAGTAGATCGTGTCGCCCGCGAAAGTCGGCCCGTCATGGGTGACCTTCTCGTACTCCAGATTCGCAATTGCATTGCCGGAGATGTCGATCACCGACTGCCCAACAGCAATCGCCATCACCAGGATTCCGTTCACTATGGGCTCACCGTGCGGCGAGTGCTTCTCGTTGTAATTCCGGTCCGAATGCAACGGCGATTGATTCATCGTCAACAACGAAAACCAGGTGTTGTCCGCCTCGGAAATCGTCCTGCCCGGCCAGTGTTTAATCACCTCTCCGACAGTAAAGTCCTCAAAGTAGCGACCGTAAGGCATCCATCACTCCGTTTCTTGCCAAAATGGGGGCGGGTGGACCGCAACTGAGCGGCGCGGCAGCAAGCTTACACGCGCCGCCCCCGCCTCTGAGTGCCTCGCCATGGAGTGGTCGCCAGGCACGGCAAATCCGATAACAGAAACGCCCGCCACGGCCTGGCGGCGAGATCCGTCCGATTCCCGGCCTTATCCGGGACCTCAAGATCCACCAGTAATCAGGCAATACTCAGCGCCGTGCGAGCCGCATCCTTCTGCCGCGTTGCTTTCCCTCTTCAACGCCGCCTGTGGCGGTAGCTGCGATCGCTCTCAAGCCCGGGAGTGCATATACGCCTCGCGCCGTTCCTCCCGCCCGCGGCGAGCGCCAGGACTGAATGGGCAAACTTCGAGCAGCGGCTTTCCGCCGTGGCGCCGGGTACCCCACGCCAAGAATCGCAGGTACCGCTGGTGGAGCAGATAGACCTGGCGAAGAAGTGGCTTTCCGTCACCAACGACCCTGGTCAGGACGGAAACCATAGGCCACCCGATCAATGCCTGGACGTCCACCGGACGACCCCAATTCACTGCAGGTGCTGAGGCATGGAGTCAAACTTTTCGTTCAATGGTCAGAAGCGGCACTGGATGGACGCCAGAATCCCAACGACCTCGCACAGAGTGGCCTTCTGCTGTCTGAGTCAGACAGGATGGGCCTGCAGGCGGAAACATAGATCGCTAGCTGTCCCAACCGGCCGGAAGTTTTTCCGGCGGGAGTCGTCTATCAAAGCGAAGGCCGGCTTCGATGGGTGGTGAGTGATCCTGGCGGAATCCTCTGCAGCCGCAGGCAACCACACGGCATAGATTTCGCCCGGCATGATCGGCCACCGGATGACCGCACAGACAAAGTTCCAAAAGACTGACTCCAACATTGTCGAATGCAAAGGATGCGATTCCGTGGCTTCCCCCTGAATTCAGGGCACACGGGGGCAACGCGACCGGGAGTGACATTATTGGTCGTAGTGACAGCAGTCAATAGCTAATTAGGCTCAAATGGCCAGGGAACCCTGATTCGCCAGGTGCCTGAGGGCTCAAATTTCATGGACGGTGGCGATTTCCCCCCTGATACCAGAGATATCAAGGGTCGTCAGCACGGCGGCCGGGATCTGACGGGCAGTCTGCGGGCGCGACGGCTCGATTGCTGCCGGGGCCGCTTATCCTTCAAAGTGCCGGGGCCGGTGGGCAGTTAGCGCTACTGATCCTTCATCGAGCCGATCTTCTCTTCCACTTTCCTGGCGAGGGCAAGTTTGGCTTCCGCCGTAAATGGATTCGTGAACTCGAGAACGTGCTCGCGAAGGTCAAGAAGAATCTGCTGGATCTGTGTCTTTGTCGACTTCATCTCTTCTTCAAGAGCAGTGAGCCGAGCGTCCATTGATGGCATGACTGGTTTCCGGTATTCGGACTCGGCCGGAAATACGGCCGGCTCAGGATTCGATCAACCCTGATCACAACCGTATCCGTACGACCGGCCCTCAGCGCCCGGCGTCGCCCCAAAATCCATGCGTATTCACACACACAGGGCGGGCAACGAGCCACGATCCCCCTCAACCTGTGAACGTGCCTTCTATCGCCGTTTCCGAGTCGCCCGAACTGCTCTGGCCCGCGTTCAGCGCGGCGTCCCTTTATCGGCAGTTCGGTGGCTGTGCGGCGGCCCGATCTGCTCCGGCAACGGCACCGGCGACGGATCCTCCGTGCGGATCATCCATCCCGCGAGCCTCCGGCGCATATCGGCTATCACCTCGCTGTTGCCGGGATCAGCCGCCACGTTGGCCTGCTCCCAGGGATCGTCCACAAGGTCATACAACTCATCAAGGTCGCCCATCGGGTCGTGAACGTACTTCCAGTCCCTGGTGCGCACCATCTTCCGCCGACCCTCCGCCTCTCTCGCCCACAGGCTCTCGATCAGCGTGGGGTAGCCGTACGGCTCCTCCAGGAGCTCCAGATCCGCCATCGTATAGGCCGGCCCTCCCGCCCCGTACTCGGAGAACGCCTCGTCGCGCGGGCTGGCGTCCGTGATCGTCGGCAACGGAGCGCCCTGCATCTCCCGAGGCGCCTCAATTCCCTGCAGGCTCAGCAGCGTCGGCAGTATGTCCACCGTGTTGACCAGGCTCTCGTCCACCCGGCCCGAAACACCGCCCGCGGGCCACGACACGATCAGCGGCACCCGGGTCAGGCAGTCATAAAACACCCCGCCCTTGACCAGCATCCCGTGCTCGCCCATGAAATCGCCATGATCAGCCGTGAACACCACGATCGTGTTCTCACGCAGCCCGTGCTTATCGAGCGCGTACAGTATTTTGCCCACCCCGTCGTCGACGAAACGAGTCATCGCATAATAGGTGCTGATCACCCCGCGCACATCGGCTTCATCGTCCTGCGTGATGTCCAGAATGCGATTCAAGATCCTGTTCCGCTCTGGCGCAGACTCACCGAATTCGTCCGCCTTCCATGGCGGCAGCTCGATCTCGTCCGGCGGAAACATCTCGGCATAACGTCGCGGAACCTCGAAAGGCTCATGCGGATCAGGAAACGAAACCCAGAGAGCAAACGGCTCAGATCCACGCTCCTCGATAAACCGGACCGTCTGATCCGCGATCAGGCTCGTGCCGTAATCCTCCTCCGGAAAGTCCGTTACCGCGTATGAGATGCGGGGGCTCTGACGCGGCATCTCCCTCCGCACCGCATGAGCCGCGTCTATCGCTTCGACCGGCCGCACCCACTCCATGCCTCTCGTGCCAGGATTCTCTGCCGGCCGCCCCCGATGGGTCAGTTCGCAGTAAACGTCGAAAAGCTCAAGGTCTTCCGGCCTGTCAAAACAGTGGTTCTTGCCAATCAGGCCTGTTGTGAACCCCTCACGCTTCCAGATTCGGAACGCATGATTGACGCCTTCCGGCATCAGCGTCTCATTCCGCCGGGCGCCCGTTGAGTGTGGATAGCGCGATGCCATGATTGATGTCCGGGCCGGAACGCACAGCGGATGCGGTGTGAACGCAAGCCGGTACAGCACACCCCGTTCCGCCAGCGCCGCCAGCGAAGGAGTGTGGCACGCGCTTTCCCGGTAGAGATGGCTGGCCGTTGCGCGCATCTGGTCGGCCATGATGAAAATGACGTTAGGGCGGTGCAATCCGATCTCTCCGCGATCAGGCGACGGTTGAAGGAAGGTGCAGAGGACTATACCGCGCGAGCGGTGTCCTCAAGACCACCTGGTACAGAGAGTCAAGGACCGGACCAGGCCCCGGGGCTCGATCACGCTTGACTCTATATTCCTTTCGAGGCTAACCAGCGCCACACACGGCTCCTCTATCGGGAATTCGACCCCGTCCTGTCCTGCGCCTCCGGATCTGCATGCCCGGTCTCCCGCTCGCCTGTTTCCCTTTCCGTGTCTGAGGTCGCGTCCGGCTCGCCGCCCGACCCCGGCTTCGATTCGAGCGGAGGGTCGCCGAATATACCACCGAGCGCGCTATCGAGAAGCCGGTCAATGCCGCCAAATACAGCGCCCCCCAACTTCGCCAAGATCGCTGCTGCATCCTCCTCAGAAACCTGGATTCTTCGCCACCAGTAGACTGCGGCAAGCAGGGCGGCAATCGCGGCCAGCGTCAGGGCCCGTCCCATCCACATTGCCTTGGTCGCAGACTGGCGGAGGGAGATAACGTGATTACCGGGAGGCAGATCGAGCAGGATCAGACCCTCATATGCGGTAGCTTCCGCATTCCGCCCGTCAACCGTGATCGATGACCAGTGCGGGCCCGCAGTGACACTGAGCAAGACGGGACCGCCCTCAGTCCCTGCATTAATCTCCAGATCGATCTCTCCGCCTTCAATTCGCATCGTTCCGGTATCCAGGGCCGGGAGCGTATCCTCAACGTACAGGTCCGGTATCTCTGCGCTCAGAATCGCTTCCACTGCTTCTGCGACGACCGTCACGCCCGTGCCGAACGCGTGGATGTGCATACTGCCACCGCTCAAATAGATGGCTCCTGAGCCGACCCTGAATCTGGACAATATCGGGTATTCGTTGCCGTCTGTGTCTCGGACCGCAAGCAGAGTCTCAGCGCGTTCATCATCGATAACCATCGCTTTCCAGGGGGCGGATGCTGAGCCGAACCGTCCCGCCTGCGTCGGCTCCCGCAGCGCTACCCCGGTCTTGTCGATCAGAGTCATCGTCTCCTCGAATTCCACAAGCCTCGCGTTGAGATCGGCTCGCCAGAGCGACGCATCCGCACTCAGGAGCGCCAGGATCGAGCCGCCCCTGTTCAGGAATCCGCTCAGCGCTCCGTCGATTGCGGTCGGCAAGTTCTGGGTAACCTCTGCCAGGACCACCAGTTCGGAATCGTCGAGAACTCCGGTCGATATCTGGCTCAAATCATCGTCCTCGGGGATTCCAAGCCAGGGGAAGATCACGAGGGCTCCGCGGGCCGCCTTGCCCACCACAAACGAGTTTCGGCGTTGGCTGAGCGCGAGTGGCGCCGGCTCGTTGCGGGTCCACAGGACGACCGGCAAACCGGCATACGGCTCGCCCGGCGTGAATCCACTTTCGGATAGCGCGGTATCGAGATTGGGGTTGCCAGGCAACGCATACGCTCCGGCTGCCCACCACTGTTGAAGTTGCCGGCGTGTGAATCTCCAGTGCCCGTTGCGGATTGATTCGGTCAGCAGATTCACGAATTCGGCATGCGGCGTACTTTCAATCGACCAGCCGAATACGACAGGCCGGCCAACCAGAGGCGGGAAGTACGAAAGCTCAGGCCGGCCCACGAAATCGGCGAACCTGCCCGGAGGCGCCGCCGCATCCAGGGTAGCGGTCGTATCCACCCAGACTGCCAGATCAGTGTTTCGGACCTGTTTGAAGTACGGGGAATTATCTACGAAAATGATGCCAAATACAGCACTCATCGCCACCAGTACCGCCAGAGCTTTCAGTTCCGGCTTCGCGCGTGAGACTAGCCCTTTCACTGCGTAGCCGCCCAGAACTGCCAGTGCGAAGGAGCCGATCAACAAAAACCGCTCGAAGAATATGAACAATTGCAGTGAACCGAATTTGCTGATAACCGGATTGTTCATACCGAACGCAAACGCGACGGATATGACTGAGACGGCGAAAAGAATTCGTGCCGTACCTGATTTCCTGGACAAAAGAAACCCGACTATGCCGAGCGCGACCAGACCGGTACCAATGTATGCCTCTAACAGGTCTGACCGGGCGCCAATATCGAAAATATTCCAGTCGCGGGAATAGGTAAAAATCCGGCTGGCCGCTCCTCGATTCGGTGTATCAGGAAAATCGAGTGGCAAAATAGCAGGCAACAACCAGAATGAAGCCAGCCCGGTTCCCAGAAGCATTGCGGCTGCCACTATAATCGCCGATCCGAGTCGCCGGATGGGATCACGCAAGGACACAATCAGGAGAGAAGCGCCACCGGCGAAGAAGAACATCAATCCAAGCAGTGGATGAGCAAGAATTCCAAGTGCCGAGATAACGGCGAACATCGCGAAGTTGCCGGCGGTCGGGCGTGTGTAGAGCCGCAACATCAACCACATCGAGACCGGAAGCAAAGCGGCGAAGAGGGAGACCGGCATGTTCCCCTCGCTGAACACCGTGCGAAGCAGCCACGGCGACAGCGCATACATCAGCCCCGCCGCGATCGCTCCCTGGGTGCCCAATCTCGAACGGAACAGCAGCGCGGTGAGGATGCCTGAAGCAAGTATGACCGCGGCGACGAATATCTTGTAAGCAATTCCAACGCTCAATACCGCGGCAATTGGCCCGAGTAGAAATGTCACGGCAGGCGGATAAAATTCGATTAACGGCACCCCCAAATACCAATCGGGGTCCATTGAGGGAGAATGTGACCGTGTTGGAGCTGTTCACTGAAATATCTGACGCGATAAAGGTGGCCCATCGCGTCCGTGGAAAAGGGGAACGGTCCATTCACCGGCACGCGTCGCAAAACCGCGATGTACGTGACGACCGCGATCGTGGCGCTGATTCTTATCGATGGGCCGAATCTCCATGCATCAAAACGCTCCACAAGAGAAAAGAAGCCCTCGATAGGTGCTGTGGCGTGAACCAGCCTCAATGAGTATCTACGTGTGACTTTGTCGTCTAACATATGACGGGATCAATTAGTGGTGTAATCACGGGCAAATGCCGGACCTGAATCCCACTACCGCTCGTCGCACCAGACTGAAGCGATTTGTCGTGCGAGTTGGATTGACTTTCCCATTCACTTTACTGCTTCCCAGTCGTCGTTAGATTCATGGAAGTAGTGGGATTCAACTTGATCAGTCAATGAGCGTCGGATCGCACCCGCCGGTGCTGACAATCGCCTCCCGGCCTCGCCACCCTCGCGCTCCTACTGCGCCACCACGTGGGCGTTGCTCTCCCCACCGGCAGACGAGTGCGGATTCGCCCGCACCGGCCACTGGACCACCCTGGCTCTCTCCGCCCACTCCGCGTAATGCCGGGACATCGCCGCCACACGCTCTTTTTCTCCATCTGCCAGGTTCGCCAGCTCGGTGCGGTCCTCGGTCATGTTGTATAGCTCCCACTCGCCGGGAAACTTGCTTACCAGCTTCCACTCGCCCTGCCGGACCGCCCGATTTCCCTCGTGTTCCCAGAAGATCGGCATCTGGCGCCGCCCCTCGCGCCCCTCGATGATCGGCATCAGGCTCTCGCCCTCAAGCGGCGCGATTTCCACTCCGTTGCGCTCCTTCGGGTATGTCGCGCCTGCGGCGTCAAGGCATGTCGCCGTGATGTCCATCAACTGCGCAGGCTCATGCACGATCGCCGCCGCCTTGATCTTCTCCGGCCAGCGCACGATGAACGGCGTCGAGATGCCGCCCTCGTGGACCCAGTGCTTGTAGAGCCGGAACGGGGCGTTGCTCGCATTCGACCACGGCAGGTCGTAGCTCATGAACGTGTTGCCCGGCCCCGGTCGCAACCCCGGAACGTTCCCGAACCGCATCTTGCTGCCATCCAGCGTGGGCGTGTTGAACTGCGACGGCTCCGGCTTGTTTGAGTCCTCGGCGAGAAACTCCGCGCATCCGCCGTTGTCCGAAAGGAACATCACCAGCGTGTTATCGGCGATTCCGTGCCTGTCCAGCGCCGCCAGAATACGGCCGATTCCCTGATCCATACGGTCGATCTGCGCCGCATAAGCGGCCATCCGCAGATCTTCCCAGTCCGTGTTCTCAACCGACTCCCATGGTGGCGCGCCTGCGTCCCGCGGGGTGATATCCCACTTGCGGTCGAGTATCCCCGAATCCCGCAGCTCCTCATGCCGGTTCATGCGCAACGTGTCCCAGCCGCTCCGGTACTTGCCCTCGTATCGGGCGATGTCCTCCTCCAGCGCGTGCAACGGCCAGTGCGGGGCCGTAAACGCCGTATAGAGGAAAAATGGAGAGTCGCCATCGACTGCCTTGTCGATCATTGAAACGGCGTTATCCGCTATGGCATCCGTGTAGTAAAAATCTGGAGAGTCCGGAGTCTCAGGAGTTTCGTTTCTATACAGCGTCAGGGGATTGAAAAAAGAGCCCGCGCCAATCAACGTCCCGAAGAACTCATCGAACCCCCGCTGACGGGGCGTGGGGTGGCAAAAATCGCCCGGAGTCCAGCTCTCGGGACGCTGCATGTCGTATTCACCGCCCACGTGCCACTTGCCGGACATCAGTGTTCGATAACCGGCCAGTTTGAGCGCCTCGGCAACCGTCACGCACTCGTCGCTGAGAAAACCCCTGTAGCCCGGAACTCCCAGATCGCCGACCATGTGGCCGATGCCTGCCCTGTGCGGGCTGATCCCCGTCAGCAACGTCGCCCTCGAAGGACAGCAGCGGGCGTAGTTGTACATCTGCGAAAAGCGAAGGCCCCTGTCCGCCATTCCGTCGAGATTCGGAGTGCGTATTTCCGAACCGTAACTGCCGATGTCTGAATAGCCCATATCATCGGCAAGAATCAAGACGATATTAGGTCGTGAATTATCCGCCATAGTGATGGATCTTCTCCGGTAGCTCTGTTTCCCCTTCAGGTACCCGGGCGACGACCGGGTTCTGGTCGGCAATACTACCGGCTGATCGGCCTCCCGGCGATGAGAGCCGAGGTTTCGACGCCCGAGCAGCCCAACTCAACACTGTTATCGTGAGCAGATGGGCAATTTTCTCGATGCGCTCCGGGACGGCCAGGTCCTGGCCGATGGCGCAATGGGCTCCTACCTCTTCGAGCTTACCGGCCGGCTCTCAGAGCGAAATCACGTCTACGAGGCGTTCAACATCGATCGGCCTGAGATCGTGCGGCAGGTCCACATGGAGTACCTGCAGGCCGGCGCGAAATGCCTTACCGCCAACACCTTCGGCGCAAACGAAGAGTACCTGCGTCCGCTCGGTGAAACGGGACGGGTAGACGCCATCAACCGGGCCGGCGTCGAGGTGGCGAGACAGGCGATCGCCGCTCACGCCGCCGACACGGGAACTGACCCCGCAGAATATTTCGTGATGGGCTCAGTCGGTCCCGCATTGCCCGCCGGCGCGACACGCGAGGCAGTCCGCGAAAATTACCGGCCCCAGATCGCCGCTCTGGTCGGCATCGGCGTGGACGCGATCCTGCTGGAGACGTTCAGTTCCCTGCAACAGGCCGAGACCATCGCTGATCTCGTCGCCGAACTCCCTGGCGCACCCCCCATCGTAATGCAGATGACCCTCGACGAGAGTTCCGATGCCCCCGGCTGGGACAGCCTGGACTGGAATCCCGAGACCCTGCTGGCCAGCGCAGACGCGCACGGCGTCGCCGTCGTTGGCGTGAACTGCCTGGCCCCCTGGGACGCCACAGCGTTCCTCGACGCCGCACTTGAGACCGAGCCGGTCAGGGCAGGGCGCATCTACCTCTCCGCAATGCCCAACGCCGGCGGCTTCCGGCGCATTGGCCAGCGCTTCATGAACCACGTCAACCCGGAGTTCATGGGACGACTCAGCCGCACTTACGCGCAGAAAGGCGTCAGCCTGATCGGAGGCTGCTGCGAGGTCCACCCGCGCCACCTCGAGGAGATGAACGGCTATCTCAGAAGCGAGGCCGCGGGTTCGGTCGGCGCCGCCGCACCATCCTCAGCCGCGCTGCCCCCCATCGGAGACGCCGAGAAGCGCCAGAACGGCCCCTTCTCACGAAAACTCAAGGATGGAGAATTCACCGTCAGCGTCGAACTCCTGCCGCCACGGGGAACGGCGCCCCGGTCCCTGCAGGCGAAAATCGATTTCATCGTCGAGATGGGGGAAATCGGCCTCGCAGACGCCATCGACATAACCGACGGCTCCAGAGGGATTCCCCTCATGCCCCCCGGTGACTTCATCTCTCTGGCACGGACTCGCATCGGTCTGGCCGAAGGCGACGCCGACCCCGTTGAGTTGATCCCGCATTTCACCACCCGGGACTCCAACCTCATGGGCCTTCAGGGACGGCTCGTTGGAATGCACGCGAGAGGCATCAATAACGTGCTCATCATCACCGGCGACCCGCCCAAGATGTCTCCCACCTATCCGCGCTCATCGGCCGTGTTCGACCTCGACTCCACAGCGCTCATCCGCTACATACACCGTAATCTGAACGCCGGCGTAGATTTCGGCGGCGCGCCTCTCGGACGCCAGAAAGACCCGCGGACCAGGTTCACCATCGGAACCGGCTTCGAGCCTGAGGCGCTGGACAAAGCGCGCGAACTGGAGAACCTCGATGCGAAGATCGATGGCGGCGTCGACTACGTAATGACCCAGCCCGTGTTCCGCCTGGAAGCCCTCTCGCAACTTGATACCGCCCGCAAACGCGTGGCGATACTGCCCGGAGTCATGGTGCTGGCCGGCCTCGACCACGCCCGCCGCATGGCGGACGCGCCGGGCATCGTCATCCCGGACTCTGTCTTCGAACGCCTCGGCCGCTTCAAAGCCCCCGAAGACCAGGCAAAAGAGGGCAGGGAACTGGCAGCCGAACAGCTACGCCGCACCAAATCCGACGGCTGGGCGGGCGCATACCTTATGTCCACCGCCACCCACGAACACACCGCCGACGTACTCCGGGCTGGTCTCGCCTAACCGCCGTTCACCGCAAGCCGCTCGAGATACGCCCGACCCCGCTCAGACAGCCCGATGCCGTCAACCTCGACCATCTCCATCCGCAATGCGCGCTCGTCACCCATGATGCGCGCCTTGAGCCGCTCCAGGTCAGACGTATTCATGTTCCAGGCAAAGTTACGGCCGTAAAGTCCATCGCTCGCCGATGAAGCCAGCCAGACGAATATCGGAGCATTGTCCTCCGGCGTCGGCTCCTGCCCCCCGGCCCTCTGGCGCATCCGGGCCGCCAGAACAGGATCCTGATCGTCCCACGTCGCCATCTCACGCACCATCGGAGTAGTCCCGAACACATCGACTGTGTTGATCTGAATACCAAAGGGATGAAGCTGCACCGCCAGCGCCGTCGACATCCGCAGAAGCCCCGCCTTCGAGACCCGGTACGGGACGAGATCGCCCGCCATTCCCCGGTTCGCGCCCGATGAGATGTCGATGATCTTCCCGGCGCCCGCCAGCTTCATATTCGGCACCGCCGCACGCGTTACCAGGTACGCGCCCAGAACGTTGATCCGAAGGGTATCCATCCACCAATCTAGATCTTCCTCGCCAATCGGCCCGATCGGCCCCGAGATGGCGGCGTTGTTCACGACGATGTCGATACACCCCCACTCCGCGATAGCCGCCCCCACGATGGCGTCAGCCGATTCCTTAGAAGACACATCGCCGCCCACTGCAACCGCTTCGCCGCCCGAATCGCGTATTCCGGCCGCAACTTCCTCGGCAACGTCGCCCCGGCGCCCGTTCACCACAACGCGGGCGCCCTCTCTCGCGAACGCCTCCGCAATCGCACGGCCAATGCCCCCGGTGCTCCCGGTAACGACCGCGGTCTTCTCATCCAGCTTTTTATCCAGCCTGGCCATTGCCTACTCCAGCACCGCGACCTTGTTGTGCTCGATCAGATCGAAATCGATCTTCGCGCCAAGCCCCGGCTCCTCGAACGCGTGGACCAGCCCGTCGCCGTCAACCTCGATGTCCTCGACCAGCCCGTACTTCTGTGCACCCGACGGCAGCAGGACCTCGAAGAACTCGCAGTTCTTGATCGCCATGATCACATGCAGATTCGCCACGTTGTTCAGAGAGTTGCCGCCATGGTGCACCTCCAGATTCATGTGAAATGCCTCCGCAAGATGAGCGATCTTAAGCAGCGACGTGATTCCGCCCGTGACAGCAACGTCGCCGCGCAGAAAATCGGTTGCCCGCTCCGTCAGCCACGGATGCTTCGCGGTAAATCCCCCCGGCGAGTACTCGGTCGCCAGGATGGGGATGTCCAGGTGCTGCTTCAACTTCACATAGCCGTAGATATCGTCATCTGCGAGAGGATCCTCGTACCAGTGGTAGCCAAGTTCCTCGATGGCCTTGCCCACCCGCAACGCCTCCGGGTACTGGTACGCCCACGTCGAATCCAGCATCACGTCGAACCCGTCGCCAACAGCGGCGCGAACGGCCTGGCAGACCCGTATGTCAACGTCCGGATCAGTCGGCGGGTGGATCTTGTACGCCGTCCAGCCGTCCGCCTTGAACCCGGCCGCCTCATCGGCATAAGCCGCCGGCTCCGGATGCACCGACGAGCTCGCGTACGCCCGGATACTCGTGCGAAAGGAGCCGATCATGCGGTGCAGCGGAAGCCCCGCAACTTTCCCGCCAATGTCCCACAGCGCAATGTCGACCGCACCTATCGACCGATACCCTGTGTTCCGGACCCGCATCATCAATCCGTCGTACAGCCTCTCGCGATCGGTCGGGTCTCCGCCCATCACCATCGGCTTCAAGTAGTCGATCAGCGCCTGCGCGTCGTACTCCGCGCTGCGGCTGGCAGAGCCCAGGAAAGCGTGCCCTTCCACCCCATCGTCAGTAGTGATCGTCACCAGGCCAAGCTGGCTCTCACCACCAAACCTGCCCGTGTGCTTGCCGTACCGGGTGGCGGGGATGCCCTCCCACTTGAAGAGCGTTATCGTGAGGGTTTC
>JADFPB010000221.1 GCA_022562515.1 Chloroflexota bacterium
CCGACTCCGCCGCCGAACTGACGCCGGGCGCGATGGGGCATGCTGTCCCGCTGCGATCACCCGCGGCGGTGCCTGTGGCATCAATAGACACCGAGGCCGTGGCGACCCCCGCCCCCACGCCATCGTTCATCCTGGCCCCCAATCCCGCGGGCGACTAAGCAACCCGGACGCCGCCGCGCCCGCGCCATGCCGCGAACGACCCCGTATGGGCAGGCCCCGTGCCTGCCCATACGGGGCAACGCGCGTTGACCCGGCCATCAACGCCCCAATCCTCCGCCTCGGGCGGGTCCAGAGTGATCTGTCTACAATGCCGGTGCAAAAGATGAGGCACGGCGCCCATCAGAGGAGGCATAACATGCGGCTGTTGTTAGCAGGGTGCGAGTACGCGGGGACGACAACGCTGGCGCATGCCATCGATGACTGGATGTTCGAGAAGATGGGCGCCAGATACTCGCTGATCCACGAGCACTGGAAGATTCCGCATACCTCAGGCCATCCCGACGATACGACGCCGGACGAGCAGGCGTGGCTGCTGCAGGCGACGCCGAAGTTCATGGAGATGCACCAGCGCCACAGCCTCTACTACCATGTGCAGGCGAACACGTTTAATGGTCCCGACGGTATGGTGGTCGGCGGCCACATCGACGACGCGGTCTACGGGCCGATCTACTTCGGCTACGGCGGCAAAGGCCAGCCTCACGATCGCGAGCTGGTAGCGCACCAGGTGGAGCGGACAATTCTCCACTTCACCAACGACACCGTGATCGTGCACGTGACGGCCGATACGGAGGTGATCCGGAAGCGGATGAAAGACGACCCGCACGAGAACGGAATCATCAAGGAAGCTGACATCGACAAGGTGAAGACCCGGTTCGAAGAAATTGTCGCATGGTCGCTGCTCGGCAAGAAGATAGAGGTCGATAACAGCGGCGCGATATCGGACACGATGGCGCAGTTCGAGCAGAAGATCGAGTCCTACCTGACCGACACCGACCGCTCGCGGATTACAACGCACATGATGCTGGCGCGGCAGCAGCGCTGGCGTGAAGAGGGCGGCCCTCCCTGGCGCCGCCATCGCGGCCGCAGAGACGATCACAGCGACCACTAACCGGCAGCTATCTCTGGACTTTCTCGCGGATGTCCCGTTCGCGGCAAATTCCGTGGTGAACTGTCCCGGAAAGGCTGGGTTTGGGATTATCGTCCTCGCGGGCATCTAGCCATGACCTGTCCGACCACGTCTGAATCCCGAGAAGGTGCAGGGACACCTGCCTGGGAAAGGATTGGCTCATAGACTGGACGGTTGCCGCTATCCTCAGCGCGGTGCTGTTCGCCGTGCTGAACATCACCGACAAGATAATCATGACAGGGCTCGGGCTGCGCGTCCGCTCGTTCCTGCTGTTCATCGGCTTCCAGACGCTGCTGACGGTGGCAATCATCGCGGCGCTCAACCCGTTCCCATCGATGTCGGCTGAAACGTTCGCGCGCGGCCTCGGCGCCGGACTCCTGTGGGGTGTCGGCTCGCCCCTGATCCTCTGGTCGCTGAGTCGCGAAGAGGTATCGCGAATCACGCCGATATCCCAGTCGCACCCGCTGCTTGTAGTCGTGCTCGCGGTAGTCGTCCTCGGCGAGAGGCTCTCAGTAATACAGTCGGTTGCAGTCGCGCTGGCTATCGGCGGGGCATTGCTCGCCGCGCTGAGGCTGTGGGAGGACGGCGGGCGCATCAGACTGAGCAGCACGGTGGGCTACCTGATCGTCGGCGTCACGGTCATCGCGATCGGCCAGACGCTGATCAAGACGGTCACCGACGATATCTCTTTCTGGCACGCCCTGGCCCTGCGCAGCGCGGGCATGGCGATCGTGCTGATCCCGATGAACCTGCGTTGGGACATCGCCGCTGAACTGGCAACGTTCGCCCGGAGCCGAAAGGCGGCCTTCGCTCTGACGATTGACGGCGGCACGGCAACGGTCGCACTGTCGCTGATCACGTTCGCGATCGCCACTGGCCCGCTATCGCTTACAAACGCGATACTCGGAACGACGCCCATGATCGTCTTCTTCGCAAGCATGATGCTGGCCTGGAAGCTGCCGCTCCTGCTGGACGAAACGCTGACGCCGCGGGTAGTGGCGCAAAAGATGGTTGCAGCGGGAATGGTCGTCAGCGGCGTAGTCCTCATCGCGGTGGCATAAGCCCGGCGCACCGGCTGAGGGTCATGAATATGCCGGGCCGGAGCATGACGACTGGACAATCGCAGTGATCGAGAAGGGCAAGTTTGGCGGGACCTGCCTGAATAGCGGCTGCATTCCATCCAAGATGCTGCTGCAGTCTGCGAATGTGGCGGAGACTGTCAAAACATCGGGCAAGTTCGGCGTCCGGTCGGAATTCCAGGGCATCGACTGGAAGGCCGTGACCGGCCGGGTCTGGGACCGAATCGATCCGTTATCGGCGGGAGGTGAGGAGTACCGGGACCAGCAGCCGAACACAACCGTCTTTAAAGGCGAAGCCAGATTCACCGGCCGCAAGGTGATCGAAGTCAACGGCGAGCAGATCACCGGCAGGCACATAGTCATCGCCGCCGGCGGCCGGCCAAGGATCCCGGAGATCCCCGGCCTGGCAGATGTGACGTACTACACATCCGACGAAGTCATGCGACTGCCGGAGCAGCCGGGAAGCATCATCATCCTGGGCGGCGGCTATATCGGCGCGGAGATGGGCCACTTCTTCGGCTGCATTGGCACGCTGGTCACAGTCATCGATCACGGCGACAAGATGATCCGGGTAGAGGACGACGACATCTGCGTGCGGTTCACCGAAATCTTCTCCAGCCAGCATCGCGTCCTGCTCAATACGGACGTCGTCTCCGCCCGGCCGCAGAACGCCGACGGCACCGGCGTGACGCTGGAAGTCAACGTGGCAGGCGACCGGCAGGAGGTGTCCGCCGACGCGCTGCTGATCGCCTCAGGCCGGATACCCAACTCCGATCTGCTTCGTGTGGAGGAGGGCGGCGTCGAGATCGACGAGCGCGGCAAGGTGGTCACAGACGATTTTCTCGAGACCAGGGTCGAAGGCGTATGGGCGATGGGAGACATCACCTCGCCGGTCGAGCTGAAGCACTTCGCCAACCTGGAAGCCCGGACGATCAAGCACAACATATCCAACCCCGGCCACAAGATGAAAATGGATTATCGGGGCAGGCCGTACGCGGTATTCGCCTCACCGCAGGTGGCGAGCGTCGGCCTGACCGAGCGAGAGGTCCACGAGCAGGGCATCCCGCATATCGTCGGCCGGCAGGAGTACGCCGCGACCGCCTACGGCTGGGCGACCGAGGACACGGTGAGTTTCGTCAAGGTAATAGCGCATGCCTCGAACCGCCGAATCCTTGGCGCGCACATCATCGGTCCGCAGGCATCGATCCTGATTCAGCCGCTCATCATCGCCTACGAGCTGGGCCAGACGGTGGACGACCTGGCCCACGTCATGTACATCCACCCGGCGCTAACAGAGGTGGTAGAGCAGGCGCTACTGAAGATATAAGGGCGGGGGTGCGGGTCGGTCTCTCGCAAAGGCGCAAAGGCCGCCAGGGGGCAGGCCCTCCTGAGTCCGCCACAGGCAAATCGAAAGGTTGGTACGACCGCACGCGTTCCCTTACCCCATAGCGCCTAATTGCCGGAGCAGGCCAAGGTCGTCCCGGTTGATCCACTCCTCCGCTATCCTGCCCCTTTCGAGCCGGCTGATCGCCATGCCCGTGCTGGTGACGGAGCGCCCCGTTGCGGGGATACCGGCATACTCGGCCATGTGGGTGCCGGTCATCAGCCAGCGCCGG